>CATWBR010000172.1 GCA_958349075.1 uncultured Clostridium sp. | reverse complement strand
GGGGAAATATAGAAATGATTGATAATAACAGCTGCATCGTAATATCCGGAAAAGAATACCGATTCTGTAACACTCTGAATGATGAACCGGAACTTTTTGCCGGTTTTAACCGGTTGGCTGAGGAAACCTTTGGAATTCGTTTTGACAAAGTCGGCGGGGAATATGAGCCGCATGTGCTGGCATCGGGAGATACCGTATGTGCCAATGTCTCGGTGAACCGGATTCCATTTCTGATTCATGGACAAAGGAGATTCTTTATCCAGTTGGGTACCGTGATGACAAAAGAGGAATATCGCGGACTTGGGCTTTGCCGCTTTCTTCTGGAGGCGGTTATTGAAAAGTGGCGGGATCAATGTGACGCTCTCTATCTGTTCGCCAATGACTCCGTATTAGATTTTTACCCTAAATTCGGTTTTAAAATCTATACCGAATCCGAATATCTTTATGAAAAGCCGGGACAGGCCGCCTTTTGCGGAAAGAGGCTGTTTATGGCAAACCCGGAGGATGCAGAAGTGATTTTAACAAAATACAGGGAAGGAAATCCGTTCTCAGATTTCACCATGATTGAAAACCGGGCAGTCTTTGATTTCTACGCAGGCGGAGTCTTCCGGGATAATATCGTTTTCTCCGAAAAAGACGGCGTCCTCATCTTCGCCTCCTCAGCCCCCGGCCGGGTGTACTGCCACGACATCTTCGGAAAAACAGACACTCCGCTTGAAGAAATACTTAAGTCCCTCCGTAAGCAGGAAACCGATACCGTCATCCTCGGCTTCACTCCAAAAGAGAAAGAGCCATTCATCCGGCAGGAGCACAAGGAGGAGGACACCACTCTCTTCCTCCTTCACTCCGCAATGAATGAAAGCTCTGTAGAGGCAAAAGTAATATTGGGAACCAATATGTTTCCGGAACTCTCCCACGCGTAACCGCCAGAAACGCTGACGGAAGCAGACAGCACAATGCGGCCGCATCTGTCACATAACAGCCGCTGTTATCCACTCCCGCTACTCACTTCTCAGCGCCTCAATCGGATTCAGGCGGGCCGCACGGGCCGCAGGCATATACCCGAACAGCAGCCCGATTCCCACCGACACACTGAAGGAAATGAGAATCGACCCGGCCGTCGGTACTGCCGTCATTCCCATCAGTTTCCCGATGACGCCGGTCAGCACGCAGCCCAGCGCGATTCCTATCACACCGCCGATGGAGCTTGTCACGGCGGCCTCTATTACAAACTGCTGCATGATCGTCCGCCTTTTCGCTCCCAGGGATTTTCTGATTCCGATTTCCCTCGTCCTCTCCGTCACGGACACCAGCATAATGTTCATTACGCCGACGCCTGCCACCAGCAGGGAAATCCCGGCAATTCCTCCGAGCACCATGGACATCATCGCTATCATGGAGTTCAGGGAATCTAAGAGCTCGCTCATGGCTGTGACCGTGTACAAATCCTCATTCTTGAAAATCGGGTAGAGAAACGCATCGAAAAGTGCTTTCACCGTCTCGGTATCTCCTGCATTCTTAGTCGTGAAAATATAATTGTTGATCGTCCCGTTTCTGGACAGCTTCATCGCGGCTGTGTAGGGAATATAGATAAAATCATCACTTCCTCCCTCATCCACCGAATCGCTCTCACTGGTCTGGCGCTCCACACTGCCCACGATCTCGTATGCCTCACCGTTGACCTTGAGCGTCTGCCCGATGGCCTTGTCGGCTCCTCCATAGAACTCTGTGGCGAGATAATATCCGATAACACAGACTTTCTGTCTGGATAAAATATCGGAGTACTGGATAAAACGCCCCTGTTGGAGCTCCTGGCTCTTCAAATCCAGATATTCTTCGCTGACGCCGGTGATCGATGTGCTGGTCAGGGACTCATTTCCCGATTTTACCGTTCCGTTGACACTGACATTCGGTGACATCTGGTCGAAATATGACTCATTTTCCTCATAGAATTCATACATCTGGTCGACGGATACCGAGCGGGTGCTCAGATTCACCAGATTGACCGATATCTGGTTGGTGCCCATGCTGGAAAAACTCTCCGTCATATACGACATCTGTCCATTGACCAGGCCGACCAGGATAATCACGGCCGCAACACCGATGATGATTCCAAGCATCGTCAGGAACGAACGCATTTTATTACTCCATATGCTTTTCAGGGCTAAATTAAATGACTGCCGCATACTCTTCCACATCCCCGTCAAAATTAATTTTACCATCGTGTATCCGGACAACTCTGCGCGCTTCCATTGCAATGGAACTGTCATGGGTAATCATGACAATGGTATTGCCCTCCCTGTTGAGTTCCTTCATAAAATCCAGCACGTCACGGCTGGTTCTGGAATCCAGGGCTCCCGTGGGCTCATCAGCCAGTATCAGGGATGGGCTTCCGGCCAGCGCCCTGGCAATGGAAACCCTCTGCTGCTGGCCGCCGGAAAGCTGCTGCGGTTTGCTGGCCCACTTATCCGCCAGTCCCACCTTTTCAAGTGATTTCATCGCCTTTTCCCTGCGATCTGCTTTGGAAAGTCCGGCATAGAGAAGGGGAAGCTCCACATTCTCCAGGAGATTATCTCTGGGCAGCAGATTATACTGCTGAAAGATAAATCCAATCATCTTATTGCGTATCTCGGCCAACTGGTTGTCGCTCATGTGGCTGACATCCTCTCCGCCCAGGTAATATTCCCCGTCGGTCGGCACATCCAGGGCGCCTATGATGTTCATCAGTGTGGATTTCCCACTGCCCGATTTTCCGACAATCGCTACAAACTCGCCCCGATCGATACTCAGGTTAATCCCATCGTTGGCCCTCACTTCCTCGGAACCCATCTGGTACGTCTTATGAATATCCTTAAGCTCAATTAATGGCCTGTTCTCATCCATTTTTCCTCACTCCCTCTTACGGCCGTCCGCTGCTGTGGCTGCCGCGGTTGCCACTTCCCTGGTTTCCGCCGTCCTGGCCGCCTCCCTGCATATCAATCTGCATCGGCATCATCATAGCGGCATTTCCGGAGCCTGCGCTCGATTCAGCCACATATACCACGTCGCCCTCCTGTAAATCACCGGAGGTAATCTCTACATAATCGGAACTGATCAGCCCCGTCTCCACCTTCACTTCCCGGAACCCGGCCGGAACGCGTCCCTGCGCTTCTGTGACGGAATCATCCTTAACATAAACCTTATTGCCTCTCTGAAGCGCGTCTGCGGGCACCGCAAGGGCATTGTCGGCGGAATCCACGATAATCGTTCCGTCTACATTCATACCGGGAAGCAGGCCTCCCACTTCGTCCAGAGTTACGGTTACCGGATAATAGGTCACGCCGTTGGAACTGGTACCCTCCAGGCTTATGTTGGTTACCTTGCCGGTGAACTCCTGATTTTCAAAGGCATCCGCCGATATTTGAACCGTCTGGCCGACTTTTACGCTGCTGATATCCAGCTCGTCGATATTCATCTGGAATGTGACGGAGGATATGTCGTAAATAACGGCAAGGGCCGAGGCGCTGGAACCGTTCTGGACCTTATCCCCCACCTTGTAGCTCTTTTTAATTACGGTTCCCGATATCGGCGCCGTAATCGTGTAGTCGTCATATGTATCCTGAGTTGAATCAAGACTCGACTGCGCCTGCTCCAGGCTCGACTGCGCGGAATCCATGGAGTCTTTATATGTCTTAATCAGCTTTTCCGCAGTACTTGCCTTCATCCTGAAAATAGGGCTGCCCGCATTGACAAAATCGCCCTCATTGATCAGGAGTTCTTCCACCTCTACATTGGAGGGGAGATCGGCAGCCATTACGGTATCCACGGTTGCCGTAAATGTCCCGTCCCCGCTTGAGACAAAGTCCCCCACGGCTGCGGTGGCCGCCATATCTGCGGTAAGGCCTCCCGGGTTTGCCACCTGGATGGTAACGTAGCGCACCAGCCGGCCTCCCGTCATCGTCTCATCCATTGTGCTGACGCTTGTCACGACCCCCGTGAGCTGCTCCAGCGTATCACTGAGGGTGAGGATTGCGGCGCTGCCGGGAAGAATCGCCGCCGCCTCCATATTTAAAAACGGCACCTTGATTTTCATAACCTGATCGTTATAAATATCCGCAATCTGGGTATTGGCGCTCACTTTGTCCCCGGCCTCTATATGAAGCTGCTTGATATAGCCCGCTTTAGTTGACTTATAGGTATTTCCGCTGTATTTGCTGACTGCTTCATTGTAATCGCTGACCGCGGTACTGTAATTGCTCTCGGCCCTGCTCACGGAATTGTTGGCGGAACTGAGCTTCGATTCCATCGAAGATGCGTCGATCCTGTAAAGGCTCTGCCCCGCTTCCACCTGATCTCCCTCTTCAAAATTGGCCTCGATCACCTCTCCCTCTGCCATGGAAGTAATGCTGTATGTGTCCTTGGGTGATATGGTGCCTGAGGACGAAAGCGTGGATGTGATATCCTGCCTTACTACGGAGGCCGTATTCACCTTCTGTCCCTGTGCTGCCGCCGCGCTTATTTTCTTCTGTCTGTTAAAGAAAAAAAATGCCGCCGCACACAGGATGATTAGTATTACAATGATGATTATTTTTTTCTTTTTGCCGCCCTTTTGCGTTTTCTTTACTCCCTTTTCCCGCATCCGGCTGAACAGGCTGATAACTTTTTCATTCATTTTGATCTTCTCCCCGACTACTCAATATAATCTATCAACTGATATTCCGGACTGTCGTTGTCGTCATCCGCGGATGATGACTTGTCTTCCCAGATAACGATGATATCATCACCTATCTTCAGACTGCCATAAACCGAAAAGGCAAACTGCATGTCGGAGGTGGCCAGTTCATACTCCGTTCCGCTGACGACGATGGAGGTCGGGATCATCACATCCGACGATTTGTAGTAAATTGCGTCGAGTGTGCCCTCCGTGGCGCCGCGGCCGCCATTTCCGCTCTCCGAATAGCCGTAAACCGCCCTCGAAGTGGTGTTGTAGTAGATTACGATCGCCTCATCCTCCACTTCATCCGCTGTGGCCGACTCGCCGTCCAGATAAAACGAGGCTTTGGATACGGAAAATGGAAGAATGCTGCTCATGCTTCTGTCTTTTACCGCTATCGGTCCCTTGAGCTTGCTTTCCAGCGCCTCCAGCGGGTTGATCTCTCCGTCGGAAGTCAGCGTGAAATCGAGGACGGATGCGTAGACGGTGGAACTGGTCTCCTTCTTTCCCTCATTTTCCTTTGTATTGGTTTTCATCAGATTATAAAAAAGATTAACGCAGTCGAAACGGCTCAGAACCTCCGTGCCGGACTTACCGATCTCTTCGTCCAGTTCCAGATAGGCAGCTTTTGCCAGCCTGTTCGCCGCCTGATTATTTCCAAAATCCTCATTCGTATATCCCAGGAGGGTTAAAACTGCTTTTACCGCCTCCTGCATGGTTATATTTTCATCCGGTTTAAACTTGCCGCCGAGGTAACCCGTCATCCATCCCTGCTCAACGGCAGTCCTTATATAGGAGGCGTACTCGTTATTCCGGTCAACATCCGCAAATATGGAAACATTGTTTTCAGCGCTGATACTGCTGCGGTAGGTAGAGGCATTTACAAGCATCTTCGCAAACTGCGCTCTCGTCACCAGACTGCTGTCGTCGGACTGCGCCGTCATAATTCCCGCTGCCGTAATAACTTTCTTTCTCATGCTGTAGCTGGAAGAAGCCTCGGCCGTCATCGGAACCGCCGCTGTAATTGCCATAACGGCTGCCAAAGAGGCAGCCATGCGTTGTCTGTTCATAAAAAACTCCTCTCAATATTGCTCTTTTCGTAACGGTCCAGCACCCTCAGAGTTACCGCCCCGCTGGACGGCATGCTCCATCAGGGCGGTGTACTGGTTTCCGGGCAGTCACCTCTGCTGTTTCATAAATTTCCCATTGGATTACTTTGTTGCCACTATACCAATAAATTGTGTGCATTCTGTGTTCTAACTGTGAAAATACAGCGTATTTGTATGACGGTACACCCTTCTCCCCCATAGGAGCGAAGACGCTTGACAGAGTACCGGCAATGCGTTTACAGTCTGTTTCAGAGCACAAAAAAGAAGGCTCGCCTGCCTGTTTTTCGCCTGCAGACGCCGCCTTCTTTTTACTGAATCTTATTGTCTTTCCCGGGAATAATCCCCAGATAATCCGTCAAAGCCGTCAGGCGGCTCTCTGCAACTCTGGTTCCCTCCCCATAAAGTTCTTCCAGCTTCCTGACATCCTGTTCAAATCTTGAAACCCGGACCGGAAATTCAGGCCGGATTACAAAAATACGCCCCTCCTTCTCCAGGTTTTCAATCGTCTCCTGCATCGCGTTATACCGTTTCGGCACCTCGTAGAGTGAGTTTAGCAGATTGGGCAGGGGCGCAAAATAGCGCTCATACGCCCTCGCAGTAAGACTGCCGACCGGTTTCTTCCGGTAACCGCTGTGGCGGGTTAAGACAAGCACCACCTTCTCATACCCGAGTTCAAAGGCTCTCTCATAGGCGATGGGGAGAGACACTCCGCCATCCAGGTAATTCTTATGGTCCACCTTTACCATCCGCGAAAGCATCGGGATACTGCTGGAGGCCCTGACCGCCTGCATCATCTCCGAACACGATGACTTATCGAAAAATTCGGGTTTTCCCGTTTTGCATCTCGTGGCCACCACCTCAAACTTCTGCGGTGAACCGTAGAACGATTCGTAATCAAATGGAACAAGCTCATTGCTCAGTTCCCCGAATACAAAATCGAAATTGAATATCAGCCTGCTTTTCACAAGACTCCCAAGTCCCATGTAACGTTTATCGTGCAGATATTCTTTATTAATGCGGAGCATACGCCCCTTTTGCCCGCTGATGTAATTCATCCCCGCCATCGTTCCGGCGGAAACTCCGTTTACGTAGGAAAGCTGTATCCCATGTTCCAGCAGTGTATCCAAGACACCCGCCGTAAATACGCTGCGCAGGGAGCCGCCTTCCAGTACAAGTGCTCCTTCAGTCAATTTAAATCCGCCTCTCCTTTCTTCCCGGACAGGCCCGCTGCCGCCGCTTTGGCAAAGCAAGTTACAAAAAGCCCATCATCAGGTTTGCCTGGTGCATCCAGACCTCCATATTGCTGTATGCCAGCAGGAGGAAGGTGACCGAGGCAAATATAACCGCCGGCTTTATGGCATTCCCCCGCCTCCAGGTACAGTAGAAAAGCCGGGAGAACGTAACAAACAGCACTGCCATAAACCAACTGGTAAATACCCTCTTAAAGGTAAAACCATATACACTAATATAAAGGCACATTTTGGAAAATGCAAGTATAATAAATCCCAGCGTCTCCACACTGAGCAGGGAAAGTATCCTTTTCACCACCCGGTTCTCTCCGTCGGAAAACACCTTGATAAAGTAAAAAAGCAAAAAGTTGATGACCGCGATAAAGCACAGCTCAAAAAATCCCTGTCTGGCGTATTCACTGTATACAAAGCTCTGCTGGTGTGAAAATGCTTTCATGAGGATGTCGGAGAATTTGACCAGGAAAAACAGGACGTAGACTCCGCAGACAGCCGCCGAAAAAGACATCATAACCATGAAAGGGATCCGGACCGCCGTGCCTGCGCCGCCCGTTATCTTCTTCGTTTTTGTCACTTTTGCATGAAAGGCTCCGTAAAAAAGGCCGAAGAAATAAAAGGTACCTAAAAGTACCAGCAAATTTAACAAAAAGTCGCCAAATAACAGTGCGGCAAAAAACTTCTGTGTCAGACTCAGGCAGAATTCTGAAATTCCCCCGGTAAAAGCAGAAAAGCTTTCATCCGCCGCCGACAGCATCGGCAGGACAATGATAAGCACGGGAATACTCATGACGATTCCAAACAGAATCTGACCCGCTTTATCCCTCTGCCTTTTCTTCGTCTCCCGATCGCCACTTTTTAATTTTCTCACCCCGTGGACCGCCACCAGGAAAACCTCATCGAAATGAGAAAACGGAATGGCAAAGAATCCTCTCAGCAGATCTCTGATACAGCTTTCATCCAGCCGTCCTCTTACCCTTGCTCCTCCTATCATTAGCAGCCAGTAAACGCCCGCCCCGTGCAGGAACAGTGTGACATAGGGCATAATATCCTGCCGCTCCCAGTCCTGCTGCCCCGGAAGATATTTGACAAGAAACCATACCGCAGCGGCGGCCATGAAGACAAAGCAGAATTTCCCCTCCCCATCCATCTTCCTGCCGGAGGACGACAGATAAAAAATCCCGGCAAATGCAAACAGCGCCGTAAAAAGCGGAAGCCAGGCGCCGGGAAAGACTCCCGAACCCCTCACATAGGCCCAGGAAGCGAGAGCCGCGGTAAGGGCAAGAACGTAGTCATTCCATCCGTATTCCCTGCGCCGTGCTGTTGTTTTCTCTTTTTCCGTTTCATTCTCTTTCGGCATTAATTCTTCTTTCGGCATTAATTCTTCCTGATCCATAATCACTCCTCCTCAAACTCCAGGATATCTCCCGGCTGGCAGGAAAGTTCCCGGCAGATGGCTTCAAGCGTTGAAAACCGTATGGCCTTCGCCTTATTGTTCTTCAGTATCGACAGATTGGCAGGAGTGATGCCCACACGCTCCGCCAGTTCACCGACAGACATCTTGCGCTTTGCCATCATCACATCCAGATTAACTATGATTCCCATTTAAGCCCCTTCCCTCTATACTGTATAGTCATTCTCTTCCTTAATTTCCCTGGCTCTTTCGAAGACATTCTTAATCACCCGGATTAACAGTCCCTTAAAGGCCGCAC
>CATWBR010000171.1 GCA_958349075.1 uncultured Clostridium sp. | reverse complement strand
TACTCTATGTGTGGCTGAATCCGGTTGCGGCCGCCCGCCACAGATTTACATTAAGAAATACTGTTTTATTTATGGTTCTGTTTACATAAATAATATTACCATAACCGAACATTAATTGTATCGGCAAGAAAAGGGGAATTTTCAAATGGATATACTTGATGAACTGATGATGAGAATGATTCACTACAACTCCGGCGATCCAAAGCGGATTCAGCATTTTTTAAAAGTCCACAGCTTCGCGCGCCTTATCGGGCTTTCTGAGAACCTGGACGGCGACACCCAGCTTACCTTGGAAGCCGCTGCCATTGTCCATGATATCGGAATCAAACCGGCCGAAGAAAAATACGGGTACTGCAACGGCAAACTCCAGGAACAGGAAGGGCCTGCCCCTGCTGAAAAGCTGCTCGGCTCCCTCGGCTTCAGAGCCTCGGTCATCGACCGTGTCAGCTATCTGGTGGGGCATCATCATACCTATTCGGATGTAGACGGGATGGATTATCAGATTCTTTTAGAGGCCGATTTTCTGGTAAACCTGTTTGAGGAAGGACTGCAGCCGGAAGCTGCCGATGCCGCTTATCAGAACATTTTCCGTACTGAGTCCGGGAAAAAAATTTGTGAGGAGATGTTTTTCTAATAAAGAGTCCCGCACAGAGGGCTTTTATTGAGTGGCAATGAAAAGTTCGCGAAGCGTGCTTTTCGTTGTTTATCAGAGCAATTTCCTGTTAAACTTAATAGAATGGGGAGTGGAATGCGAAAAAGCATTCTGCTCCCCATTATTGATGAAAGACGGTAACCTGCCCTCTGTTTTTACTTCAAGGCATTCAGAAATGCATCCACCGTATCGCTTCCGATTTGTCCTCTTACCAGCTCTTCTACCCCAGCTCCTTTTTCCGCCAGTATCTCCAGCTCAGAATCGGGGAGAACAATTTCTTCCATGCCCGCGTCAATCAATTTCTGACGGTCCGTGGCCGCGCTTTCCGCCATAAGCTGTTCCGCGTATTCCTTCGCCTCTGCCGCCGCCTCGTCAAACGTTGCCCGGTATTCTTCCGGCATGCTTTCATAAAGGTCCTTGCTGACAATAAACAGGTTCGGATAAAGAATATGGTGGGTTTCAATCAGGTATTTCTGAACCTCGGGGAAACCTGCATTTAAAGCCGTATCATACGGATTTTCCTGGGCATCCACCAACCCCTGCTGCAGGGACAGGTAGAGTTCACCGAAGGCTACCGGAGTCGGATTGGCTCCCACCGCTTTCCAGAATGCAATATGGTTGTTATTTTCCAGAGTACGGATCTTCAGTCCGGCAAAATCTTCTGCTTTGTTTACCGGCTTATTGGAAGTCACCTCACGGAACGTGGCAGCCTGGGCGAAGCTCATAAACTTATAGCCGGAGCTGTCAAACGACTGTTTCAGGATATCGGTAAAGTCACTCTCATTGAGCGCCTTATCAATCTGCTCCTGTGTACACCCCAGGAAGGCGTATGGCATATCTAAAACCGCAAGCTCCGGTACAAAGGAAACCGCCGGGGCCGGCTGGAAAATCATTCCGCCGATATCGCCTGTCTGCAGGCTCTGAAGCATCTCGCCATACGTTCCGAGCTGAGAACCGGAATACACATCCACTGTGATGGAACCGCCGGATTTAGCCTCCACCAGCTCTTTAAACTTCAGGCAGTACAAATCGCCGATTGAATTTTCTGCGGCTCCATGTCCGAAAATATAGTTGAAATTCTCAGCTCCCAGAGCTTCCCCTGCCTCGGCCGTATCGGTATTTCCTGAGTTTTCTCCGGCCTGTGCCGCCTCACTCTGAGCCTTTGTCCCGGCAGGAGCCGATGAATTTCCACTTCCGCCGCAGGCCGTAAGTAAGAGGGCAAATGTCATTAAACTGCAAACTGCTATTCTTTTTTTCATGATTTTCTCCTTTTTATCACGTTTTATTTGTTATCACATTTTATATCTTTCTCACTACAGGAACATTAAACTAAGTGCCGGAATATAGGCAATCAGCAGAATGGCTAAAAAGAATACCGCAATAAACGGAATCGACTTTTTTCCCAGTGTCATCACCGGCGTGTCCACCATGGGTGATACGACAAAGAGATTCAGGCCAAAGGGCGGGGTTACCAGTCCTATTGCCAGACAAACCACTAAAACAACGCCAAAGTGAATCGGATTGATTCCGTAAGACAACAGCGTCGGCATCAGAATCGGCGCCATGATTACAATTGCGGGTCCCGTATCCATAACCATTCCAAGCAGGAAAAACAGGACAATCAGCGCCAGCATTAAAAGAGCCGACGATGAAAAGCTGGATGTCAGGAATGCAGAGATTTCCTGAGGCGCCCGAAGGAGGGTTAAAACGCGGCTGAACGCTGTGGCGATAGCCAGGATAAAACACAGGGGAGCATATCCCCGTACCGCTGATATAACCAGGCTCCAGATGTTCTTAAGCTGAATGGTCCGGTAAACAAACAGGCTGACAAGGAGGGAATAGAACACCGAAACACAGGCCGCCTCGGTAGGTGTCGTGATACCCGAGTAGATACCGCCCAGGATAATCACCGGCGACAGAAGAGCCCAGAAACTGTCCTTCAGCAGGGCCGCCAGTCCCTTCTTCCTCAATTCCTCATAATTGGCTCGGATTTTCTCTTTATCCTCCCCATTCTTTTTGCAGTAAAAGTAGGCGTAGCCCATCAGGCAGGCTCCTACGAGAATTCCCGGAATAATACCTGCAATAAACAGATTTCCCACCGAGGCTCCGGTGGCCAGTCCATAGAGGACAAAGGGTATCGACGGCGGAATGACCACGCCCAGGCTTCCGGCCGTAGCAATCATGCAGGCCGAAAAATCCTTATCATAGCCAAGACTGCACAGGACAGGTATCGTCATTGCCCCAACGGCCGCCGCCGTGGCGGGACCGGAACCGGAAATAGCTCCGTAAAAGAGACAGGTCGCGATCGCCGCACAGGGCATGCCTGCTGTCTTTTTTCCTATGAAATACGCAAATACATCGAACAGTTTTTTAGAAATACCGCCTCTTGCCATCAGAACGCCGGCCAGAATAAATAACGGCACCGCTAAAATGGAAATCGTATCGGCTCCGCCGAAGATTGCCCGGATCAGAGCCTCAATTGAAGTAGCTCCCTTTGCTCCCATCATAGTAGGGAAGATTGTTGATATCCCCAGGGAAGATACAATCGGTAAGCCCAGCAGTAAAAATACCGCAAAAACAAGAAATACCATAGCTGCCATAATGATTGTCCTCCTCTATTGTGCTTCGGCCGGGTCCGCCGGAACGGTGATCTTTTTTCCAGTTGCATCAAAATAAATTTTTTGAACGCTCCGAAGGCTTGCCAGCACAAAGCCGATCGGAATAATGGCATATACCAGGTACATGGGAATTTCCAGCGCCGGTGATGTCTGCCCGCTAATCTGCACCTTCTGCATAACCGACACAGAGAAGTATGCCAGCCCCGCATAAAGCACGACATTAATTAAATCCAGTAGAATCTCGATTATCTGGCGCAGCCGTTTGGGCAATAACTCAAGCAGCAAATCCACCCTCAAAATATTTCCGTTCCTGATGGTGCATCCCAAGCTCAAAAATACAGACCAAACATAGAAATAACGCGCTACTTCCTCTGCCCAGGTCAGTGAATTTCCAACAACCGCACGCATTACAATCTGTATCAGCAAAATCACTGCCATTCCAATAAGCAGAGCGCCCAGAATCCATTCTTCCAAAGACTGATCCAGCTTTCTTATCAGTTTCACAGTAGTACCTCCTCTTCACTTATTTGTTACCATTTTACCGGCGGCTGCCCTTTGCCGCCGGTTTTAAGTTGTCAATCCGTTAGTTCCAATTCCTTTAATATCTTTGTTACACTTTCTAAATCCTCCTCCAGAAAAGTCCGAAACTGCGCGGAATTCAGAAAACTTTTTTCCAGGCCGTAGCTGTTGCAGAATGTCTGGTATGCCTGAGACTGGTATGCCTCCGTAAACAGACGTTCCAGGGCGTCCTTTGTCTCCTGCGGAACCTCCGCCGGGCAGACAATACCCTGGAAAGACCCGGACACCACCGGATACCCCAGCTCTTTGCAGGTAGGATAGCCGGGAAATGAACTCAGCCTCTCCTCCGCCATCACTGCCAGAATCCGCACCTGTCCTGTTTCGGCAAATGCATTCATAACGGAAGTCTCAAGCGTAACCATATCCAGTTCCCCATTTACCAGTGCCTCTGCCGCAAAAGAGGCTCCGTCATAGGATAAGTGTTTAAGCGATATATTGGCCTCCCGTTCCAGTTTGGCTGCACAAATATGCCAGATACTTCCCTCTCCCACGTTGCCCGTTCTCAGACTGCCCGGATGTTCGGCTGCATAGGAGATAAGTTCTTCCAGGCTTGTATAGGGAGCATCGGCCGCCACCGCCACGCAGGCCGGAAGGGTGTTCATTCTGATAAGAGGATAGAAATCTTCCTGTGAAAAATCCACCGTTCCCTGTGGAGGGAGCGTATTCAGCTCCGCAGTAATAATCCCCAGTGTATATCCATCCGGCTCCGCATTCATTTGTTCTTCAAAACCAACTGCTCCGCCTCCGCCCGTCCGGTTAAGCACAGTAACCGTCTGACCGGTTTTCTCTCCTACTACCTGACCAATCGTCCTGGCATTCGCATCTGCGCTGCCGCCCTCTGCCCATGGACAGATAATCTCTATCGGTTTACTGAAAAACAGGGAATAATCCTCCCCCTGTTTTTCCGTCTCAGCCTGCGGCGCTTCTTTCTTTGATGAATTCCAATCAGCGCAGCCGGATAAAACAGGAACCGCCGTACACAGCGCCAGCGTTAGTCCTAAAAACATATTTTTCTTTTTCAACTCATATCCCCCTTTTCCTCAGGAACTTTTGGTTTCTGAAGCCCCTTTCACGTTTTCATTTTCCAGTTCTCATTTGTTCCGTTTTTATTTTTCCGCCTTGCTGATGACACCAGTTTATCCGCGCATCTGCCTGGTTTCAAGCTAAAATACTATACCGTTTTTACGCATTCTGCTTAATTTTTGGGCAATCGTAATAATTGTTTATTTATCTTAAAAATTGTATCTTCAGTCTGTGTTTTGACATCATAAAGGGTACTGCAAAAATACAGTTTTTCGCACCGGAATGCAGATTTTTATCTTTTCTTTCTGCATTTGATTACGTTTTACTGTACTTGTGCAGCACCCTCTGCTGTCTTACTGTCTATCATAAATCATTTATTTTCTTACTTTATCTGCGGCCTGCAAAAATGTATCCACCTTCTCATTTCCAAGCTCACTTCTCAAAAGCTCTAACACCACAGCCGTGCCGGCCTTGATGCTCTCCTGCAGTTCCTCAGACGGTTCCAGCATGGTCATTTCATAGTCGTTGTGCAGCGTTTCCGTCTGCCGGATTTCCTCCTCCGGCATCTGCCGGATCAGAATCTCTTTTAAACCTTTGGTAAACTGTTTAAGCTCCTCTTTCTGCTCTGAGGTCAGACTCTCATATTTCTCCCGGTTCACGGCAATTGCACTTACCATGGGCATGTGCCGGGTAAATGTAATGCAGTTTTGTACCTCATACAGATGATCCACAAGCATCACATCCAACAGGTTTTCCTGCGCGTCCGCCATCCCCTCATGAAGGCAGAAATACAATTCTGCAAAACGGTAGGGAATTGCCGTTGCTCCCAGACTGTCCCAATACGCCTCGTGATATTTATTTTCCTGCGTTCTGATACGTATTCCCTGAAGATCCGCCGTTGTCACCACCGGCTCCCGGCTGCTCAGATTGCGGTAAGCATAGGCAAATATATCGAGAAGTACCAGATCCGCCTCCTCATAATACTCTTCCATTACATGACGGTAATCACTTTCAAAAAGGGCATTCCACTCGTCCAAAGAACCGAAAAATCCGGGGATATCAAACATCGCAGCCTCCGGAACTGCATTAATCTGCATCGAGGGGGAGGACTGCACAATATCAATGGAACCAGTCTGTACTCCCGAAATAAGATGGAGGTCGTCTCCAAGGCGGCTCCTGTCATACAGCTTGATTTTCATTGTCTCCCCGGTCCGCCGTTCCAGATTTTCCAGTTCTTTCTCCATCACCTGGCCCTTAAAGGAAACGCTCCAGTCTCCGTTCGTTGCCATGGACAGGTAAACCCTTGTCTGCTCCTCTGCATTGCTTTCCGTTTCACGGTCCCTCACCGCCCCGGCAGCGCTTTCAGCGCTTTCCTCCGCCTTGCCTGAACAGCCCGACAGCACACTTACAGATGCCAGAAGCGGAAGTAGGAATAATAGGAGCGATGTTCTCCGCAGCAGTGATAAATCGCATGTCATAATCCGTTCCTCCTTGTTTTAATACCATATCACAGCCGTTTCCGGTTAACCGGCACGGCATGCTTATGAGACGTATCATCAGCCGGAACGCGGAAATTCACGGAACTGCTTGGGAGTCATCCCCGTGTTCTTTTTAAACACCCTGGTAAAGCTCTGCGCGGAATTAAATCCGCATTTATATCCTATTTCGGAGATATTCAAATTGGTTTCATCGAGAAACCGTTTCGCCTGACGGATGCGGTAATCGTTCAGATATGCATTCAGGCCGATTCCCATTCCTTCGGCAAACACACCGCTTAAATAGGAAGGAGAAATACCAACCGCCTCGCTGATTTCATTCAGGGTCAGTTTTCCTTCCGCATAATGGGAAGCAATATACTCCTTAGTCTCCTCCACATACCGGTTATGGCTCTTGCGGCTGCTCTCCCAAATCAGAGGAAGCGATTTTTGGTAGAATTCCTGCATGAAGGCGCGCGGTTCTCCGTTCTCCGAGAGATGCTGGTTCTCCTCAGGGCTGCCCGATATCCCGGCCTGCTTCATTTCCTCCTGCGTAACCCGGCAGGAAATTAATTTTTCCACCATATCGTCGATCAGATTCTGAAAATATTTCTGCCAATCCTCTTCCCTTCCCAATATCTCATCCAAAATAGCATTAAACTCATCCCCCGCCTCTGCCAGACAGCCGCTTTCCGCCAGCGAATATCCGTGGCGGGCCCGCTCCGCATAGTAGTGGTTCTCAAATACTGCGGACTTCTCCTCTTCCTCCGAGGCATCCGCCATGTACTTCAGGTACTGGATGTCCCCAACCGCCTCGTGATAAGAAAACTGAACCGAGGGAAGATCTCCGTATACCTTTCCCTTGCCGATTTTCAGCCGGTAGGGCAGAGGCGCCACTCCCTCACAAATCTCTTCCGACAGGCGGCGGGCGGCTTCACGAATCTGAAAAACAGAAGTTTCCCTGTCAAAGCAAAGCACTGCCGCCACCCGGTTCAGTTCCATCGGAAGAACCTCCATGGAGAATTCCTTGCATTCTTTTTGTGACAGCAGCCGCAGCAGGCTTCTCTGGTACAGCTCCTGCTCCACCATAGTCAAATCTTCTTTTTCTTCATAAGAAAGTTCCGCCGCCAGAACAATATAATAGCCCTGGGCAAAATCTTCCCTGCCGATTCCTTCAAGTGTCTGGGCAATGGACTGGAGGCTCCAGTTCTTTCCCGATAATATATTTCTCAGAAGTTGTTCCAGAATATCATCGGAGATATTTTCCATCAGCTCACGATGCTGTTCATTTTTATCCAGGGAATCCAGGAATGCCAGCTCCAGAAAATCCACCTCATCCGGATATCTGCGCTCCTTATCCCTGTCCTTCTCTGTCCGCTCCTCCCGTTTCTTGGGGTTTGTTGCGATATGGATCAGCCGGTTGATCGGACTGTAAACACTTTTTGTAATATATAGTGAAAAGAGCTGGCTGACCAGCACATAGAATGCCAGGCCCGGCAGCAGCAGACTCATCAAAGCTGCAAAAGAGACCGAACTTTCACTGGGATTAACGCGCACCAGATATTTCCATCCCAGGAGTTCCGAAGTATACATATAATAGCTGCCCTCTCCGCCGCTGCCGGCGGCAGTCAGGAACAATTCCGGCCGGGAGAAATCCTCGGGCTGAGGACCCGCCGCCATATAATCAAAAAGCAGATTGTCCTCCCCGTCATAGACATAGATGGTAGTGTCAAATTTCTCATTCTCCGCCTGGATAATATCGTACAGCTCCGCACGGTTGATCTCATAAAACATGGCTCCGACAAAATTGGGCAGACAAAAATCCGTCGCAAGAAAGATGCGCCGGTTGTATAGCAGGACTCTCCATTCGCTGGTTGCTTCCGGATCACGGTTTTCTTCCCGCGTCTCAAGATACCGGTAAATCAGTTCACGATCGCCCAGATATTTTAAGTCCATATAGGTTCCGTTATAAACATAGACTTCGTCGGAATACGGGAGGTACAGATAGGACTTTCGCACAAGTTCATTCTCCTCCACCTGATCCTGAAGAACCTTTATTGCCCGGAATGTCATATCCGCATTGTGCTGGTTGGGCGTAATCATGAGATCAATAAAATCATCGGACCACATACTGCGGGTCATACCCTGGGCAAGCAGATCAAAGACCAGTTCCACATCGGAACTGATCCGCTGAAGCTGGTGGAGGTTCAGGTCATCTATGTTTTTCTTTTGGTTTTTAACCACCAGTTGATTGATGAAGACGCCAAAAATAAGTACTGTGATTAATGACAGTACTGTTAAGAGGCCTAGTATTTTGAAAAATATGATGCGTTTGGTGAGGAAAGATTTTATTTTGTTCTTTTGTTCCATATTCCGTCCATATTCTCTTTTGTCAGATTACTTGAATAAACTATCAAATATATG
>CATWBR010000170.1 GCA_958349075.1 uncultured Clostridium sp. | reverse complement strand
TGCACAGAAATGGCAAAAAGCGCCATTTCGCGCTGTTTAACTCGGGATTTTCACGTATATTACGCGCGAAATCACCTCGCGGGATATTACCAGTGAACAGTAACGAGACATACTCTGCCTGCGGCAGAAATATACTGATGACAAAAGGGGTATGAAATGGAAGGTAGAGAGGAAGGCATACTGGATAACGCTCAGGAAATCAAAACAGAGAATATGCCGGAAAATAAACCGGGGAGCCAGTCTGAAGCTGCTAAGAACCAGCAGACGGGAGCCGTTTCGGAGAGCCGGGCGGTGAACGGATCAGATAACCGGCCGGAAGACGGACGGAATGGGCAGCCGGGGGAAACTCAGCCGAAAGCACCGGCCACTGGCGGACAGCAAAGACAGAGGAAGAGCAGAAAAGATAAGAAACGCGAGATAAAGCAGCAGAAGCAACAAAAAAAACAGGAAAAGAAGAAAAAAGAGGACAATTCCAAGGGACTGTGGAGATATATAAAAATTGTTTTCCGTTCCATGTTCAAGGTTCTGAAAGTCATGTTTATGACGCTGTTCATCATCTGCGTGATAGCCCTTCTGGCGGCAGCCGGGATTGGGGCTTACAAGGTCTATCCGATGTACAAGGAATACAAAGCCCAGGTAGCCGGGATTGTGGAGGCCAGCACGCTTGACACGTTCCGCCTTCAGGAGGCCAGCTTTATCTATGACGCCAACGGTGAAGTGCTGGCGAAGCTGACCGGGGATGAGGATTCCAGTTATCTGCCCTATGAGGAGATACCGGAATATGCGGTAAACGCATTTATTGCGATTGAGGACAGGACATTCTGGGACAACTCGGGAATCGATATGAAGGGAATTTTCCGTGTTGCCATTAATTATTTTAAGACGGAAGGGGAGGAAGTGCACGGAGCCAGCACGATCACCCAGCAGCTTGCACGAAACAGGTTCCTGACAAGGGAAGTCTCCATTGAGCGTAAGGCCAAGGAGATGCTTGTTGCCATAGATCTGACGAAGAAGTACACAAAGAAGCAGATTATGGAATTTTATATTAACGATATCAGCTTTGCCAATACGTATTACGGCCTTCAGGCGGCGGCCAGGGGATATTTCGGCATGGATGCCGGCGACCTGAGCCTCAGCCAGATTGCATATCTGTGCGCAATACCGAATTCGCCGTCCTACTATAACCCGTACAAGCATCCGGAAAACGCGATTAAGAGGAGAGACAAGATCCTGGGCGATATGAAGGATATGGGCTTTATCTCAGAGACGGAGTATACGCAGGCGCTCAATGAGACAATTAATGTGCAGAGACAGAAGACGCCGATGAGAAATTATGAGACGACGTATGCCATTGACTGTGCGATCCGCTACCTGATGCGGATGGACGGATTTGAATTCAAGTACGGTTTCCAGGACAAGGATAAATACTTGGAATACAAGAAGCAGTA
Organism: uncultured Clostridium sp.; assembly: GCA_958349075.1. Taxonomy (GTDB): domain Bacteria; phylum Bacillota; class Clostridia; order Lachnospirales; family Lachnospiraceae; genus Otoolea. The sequence goes on along the minus strand of CATWBR010000170.1, from coordinate 7,360 downwards.
TGAAGAGGTCTATAGCCAGGAGAGGGATAACCTCTATACCGGAGGTTACACGATTTACACTTCCCTGGATCCCGCTAAACAGCAGATGCTGCAGGAATCGGTGGACAGTGTCCTGACCTTTGATGAGGCGGTGGCGGCCAACGGCATTTATTCCCTTCAGGGAGCGGCGACCGTGGTTGACAACAGCAATAACAAGGTGGTTGCCATTGTGGGCGGCCGGAGCCAGGAGACGGATACCTATACGCTGAACCGCGCGTTCCAGAGCTTCCGTCAGCCGGGAAGCACCATCAAGCCGCTGATTGTTTATGCACCGGCCCTGGAGAACGGATATAAATCCACGACAATGGTGAAGAACATCAAGGTGGAGGACGCCAAGAAGAAGGATGCCGTGGTGAAGGATCTGCCGGGCGACATGATGCCTCTGAGGACGGCGCTTGAGAAGAGCCGGAACGGTGTTGCATGGTATATCTACGACGACATTACGCCGGAGCTTGGGATGTCCTACCTCACACAGATGAGATTTGACAATATTGTTCCAGACGATTATTATCCCGCCTCGGCTCTCGGCGGATTTACATACGGAGCCACAACGGAGGAGATGGCCGGAGCCTATGCGGCCCTGGCGGACAGCGGACGGTATAAGGAACCTACCTGTATCATGAAGCTGATCGACAACGCGGGAAACGATGTATTCGAAGAATATCCGGTTATCCAGGTTTATCAGGAGAATACGGCAAACGTGATGACGGATATCATGAAGGGCGTTATCACAAGAGGTACGGCCGCTTCGATGGGCTGGAAGGGTGATATTGAGGCTGCCGGTAAGACCGGTACGACCAACAGCAGTAAGGACGGCTGGTTCTGCGGCATGACGCCGTATTATACGGTTTCCGTATGGGTTGGCTACGACCAGCCGAAGATGCTGTCGAACCTTTATGGAGCCACCTATCCGGCATCCATATGGAAGAAAGCGATGGTACAGTTGGTGGACGGCCTGGAACCGGCGGCATTTACGAAGCCCGGACCGGAGACCGGAATCGGGGACGGCAGTGAATACCTGCCGGGCCGCGACGATGACGAGATGCTCTCCGAGGGGTACACGGTAGGCGATTTCCGCAAGGATCACGCCCTGGCCGACGCGGCTCAGGAACTGATTGACCAGATGAGAAAATCTGGTTCCGGCACGAGAAAACAGCTTAAGGGTGAGGCCGATGCGCTCATTAACCAAATCACGGGTACCACGCTGAGAACCAGGATGAAAGGAATTCTGAATTCATCCGGAACCAGCGGATCGGGAGCAGTGGCCGCACCGCCGCCTGTCCTGCCTCCGGCCGAAGTACCGACACAGGAGGAAGCGCCGCCGGAGACGGTACCTTCCGGTCCCGGAAGCGATACGGGCAACAAGGGGAGACAGGATATACCGCAGGGACCGGCGATGGAGATTGTAGAATAAAGAGGAGAGGTTATTTTGAAAATACAGCAGTCAGCAGAAGATTACCTGGAGACAATACTTGTTTTGAGCAGACGTAAACCAATGATACGCTCCATCGATATTGTGAATGAACTGGGATATTCCAAACCCAGTGTCAGCATTGCGATGAAAAATCTCAGGGAGAACGGTTACATCTCCATGGATCATGAGGGATATATCACGCTGGAGCCTTCCGGCCGGGAGATTGCCGAGACGATTTATGAGCGCCATACGATGCTCACCGATCTGCTCGTGGCGCTGGGGGTGAGCAGGGAGACAGCGGTTGAGGATGCCTGCAGGATTGAACACGTTGTAAGCTCGGAGAGCTTTGCGGCAATCAAGAAACATGTGACGGAGAAAACAAACCCCGCCGGCGGAAAATTGAAATAAAAAACGGACAGAACCCTGATTACTTCAGCGGTTCTGTCCGTTTTTTATTCTGCAGGAAATCAGGCGGTTATAATCTGTACGGAGAAGTTATTTACCGTTCCGAGGATGGCCAGTGTGTAGCTGCTTCCGCCGCGGAACTGAACTCCTGTGTCAATAATCGGAACACCTGGATTTGTTCTTCTGTATATGGTCAGTCTGTAAACACCTGGAATAATGTGAAGATATCTTGTGTAGTTCATGTAGTCCAGATTAGACACAACAAGGCGTCCGTTTAAGTAAATGTCGAGGGGTTCACGAATGGCTGCCGCATTGTAAAAGCGCACATGGGCAATGTCGGAGGTTGTGGAGAAGAAAGGAGAGAGCGTTCCCCAGGTCCAGAGTATTCCTGTCGAAGAATTAGGCCATACCACTGAGCCGACGCAGTTGATGCATCCCTGATTGTTGTTGGATGGGAGAGAAGGAGTTACAGGGCCGAGGGGACCGAAACCGGGAGCAGCCGGAGCGTTGCTTCCATTGCTGGGAAGAGAAGGGGTTACAGGGCCGATGGGGCCGAAACCGGGAGCAGCCGGAGCGTTGTTTCCATTGCTGGGAAGAGAAGGGGTTGATGGGCCTTCCGGACCGAAGCCGGGAGTAGCCGGAACGTCATTTGCATTGCCGTTGTCGGGGACAGAAGGAGTAACGGAGCCTTCAGGGCCGAATCCGGGCGTTGCAGTTGTATCATCATAGTTGTAGGTTTCCATATATCTGATACCTCGCTTGTTTTTTATATATTATTATATGGAAGGAAGTGAAAGAAGTTCACATGAAGCAGGAAAAAAGAGAGATATATTTCTATTGAAACAAAAGCTCAAATCATATATAATTATGTACTATAATGTCTGGTTATATCAGATATAGCTTTTACTTACAAAATATACAGGGGGATTTCCATGAGTCAGAATGAAAATAAGGGAAGAGCGTCGGCGCTTCTTCCTATTGTCGTGTTTCTTTTAATTTTTCTTGGATCAGGTTTTATAACAGGCGATTTTTACAGCATGCCTGCGATTGTAGCATTTCTGATAGCGCTGGTTGTGGCATTTGCCCAGAACCGCAGTCTTAAATTTTCCGAAAAAATCAAGCTGGCGGCAGCAGGAGTCGGGGATGAGAACATTATTACGATGTGCCTGATTTTCCTTGCGGCGGGCGCCTTCTCCGGTTCGGTTAAGGCAGCGGGCGGTGTGGAGAGCACCGTTGCGCTGGGACTTTCCGTCATGCCGTCCGGTATGGCTGTGGCGGGCCTTTTTGTCATTGCCTGTTTTATCTCCATTTCCATGGGTACGTCTGTGGGAACGATCACGGCGCTTGCACCTATCGCCGTGGGTATCAGTGATAAGACCGGTTTTTCACTGGCGCTCTGCGCGGGAGCAGTGGTCGGCGGAGCTATGTTCGGTGACAACCTTTCGATGATTTCGGATACAACGATCGCGGCGGTAAAAACACAGGGCTGTGAGATGAAGGACAAGTTTCGCGAGAACTTCATGATCGTGCTTCCGGCAGCGGTTGTGACCGTGATTATCTTCCTTGTGATTGCAGGGAAAACAGAGTATGACGTGGGCGCTCTTTCTTACAATGTATTTAAGGTTCTTCCATATCTGGTGGTTCTTATAGGAGCCCTGGCCGGAATTAATGTTTTTATTGTGTTGATATCGGGAACCGTGCTGTCCCTCATCGTGGGACTGGCTACCGGAGCGTTCGGGCCGGCGGAGATGTTTGTGCATGTCGGAGACGGAATCATGGGAATGTATGATATTACCGTTATTTCCATGATTGTGGCCTGTATCGTGGCATTGGTGAAGGAATACGGCGGCATCGATTTTGTGCTTTCCTTTATACGAAAGAGAATTAACAGCGAGAAGGGCGGAGAGCTGGGAATTGCCGCTCTGTCGCTTCTGGTCGACATGTGTACGGCCAACAATACGGTTGCCATTGTAATGGCAGGCCCGATTGCCAAGGAAATCAGCAATGACTTCGGCGTGACGCCGAGGCGTTCGGCATCTCTGCTGGATATGTTCAGCTCTATGGGACAGGGACTGATTCCTTACGGCGCGCAGCTTCTGGCAGCGGCCAGCCTGACGGGGCTCACTCCGTTTGATATTATACCCTACTGTTTTTATCCGATATTAATGGGAGTCAGCGGACTGGTTTTCATTTTTATAAAGAAGAGACAGCAGTGACAGAATGCAATTAATGAGAAAGTAAGAGGACACAATTTATGAATACGAGAAATCAATGGGCCAGCAAGCTTGGCTTTATCATGGCGACGGCAGGCGCTGCCATCGGCCTTGGAAATCTGTGGAAATTCCCTTATCTGATGGGAAGGAACGGCGGATTCCCATTCCTTGCCGCCTACCTGGCCTTTATTGTAATCCTGGGACTGCCGGTTATGATGACGGAGATGTCGCTGGGAAGAAAGACGCGCCATGATCCGGTGCAGGCATATGGCGATATCGATCCTCATGCGAGGATTGTGGGAATTTTCGGGGTGCTGGCCGCCTTCGTCATTTTAAGCTACTACAGTGTAATCGGCGGCTGGATTATCAAGTACATTATCAGCTATGGCACAACGCTCGCGGCTCCGGCCGATTTTACCGCGTTTATCAGCACCGAAGAACCGGTTATCTGGCACTTTGTCTTTATGGCAATCACGACCGCGATCTGTTTCTTTGGTATAAACGGTATTGAAAAGGCCAGCAAGTTTATGATGCCCCTGCTTTTTGTGCTTCTGCTCATCATCATCGTGAGAAGCGTGACGCTTCCGGGAGCATCGGAAGGCCTTAAGTTTATTTTTTCTCCGGCGGGTTCCGAATTCAATTTAAGTTCCGTCAGCGCCGCTCTCGGACAGGTCTTCTATTCCCTGAGCCTTTGTATGGGTATTACCATCACATACGGCAGTTATCTGAGCGAGAAAGAGAATATTCCAAGAAGCTGTCTGTCCGTTGCCGGCCTTGATACGGCGATTGCCATTCTGGCAGGAATTGCCATCTTTCCGGCCGTATTTTCCTTCCATCTGGAACCGACGCAGGGACCCGGGCTGATCTTCGGCACTCTGCCGATGGTATTTGCCGAGATAAAGGGAGGCCCTCTGTTTGCGTTCCTGTTCTTTGCCCTCGTATTCTTTGCGGCGGTAACGAGCGCCATTGCGCTTCTGGAGGTTCCGGTATCCTTTGCAATTGACACGCTGAAGTGGTCACGTCGCAAGGCAACCCTTGTGATAGGAAGCGCTATATTCCTTCTGGGAATTCCGAGCGCGCTTTCTTTTGGAATGCTTGGGGATGTCACAATCCTGAAATACAGCGTCTTTGATTTTATCGGTGTGATTACGGATAACATCCTGCTTCCGTTAGGCGGACTTACAATGTGTTACTATGTGGGATGGAAGTGGCATCCGGAGTATCTGATCAGTGAGATAGAGAGGGACGGGGTTCCGTTTAAGCTGAAAAAACTCTGGATTATCGCAATTCGTTTCATTACTCCAATTTTGGTTGGTATTGTTACTTTGACAGGTTTTTGGCAGATTTATTTAGTCATATTTAAGTAAAAACCAGGCTCCAAAACGCAGAAAATGACAAAAAAATCCAGGATATACAAGGCTTTTTTAGGACAGGCCTGTCGAATGCAGACCGTCCTGAGGTTGACAAAATGCGAAAATGGGCTTATAATTCCCTCAATCGACAACAACAGATTAAAGCATCAGAGTAGTTGGGTTTTAACAGAGTTGATTTGAGGAGGAAAAGTAGATGGCAGCAACAAAGAAAACTGAGACAAAGGCAGCAGTTGCAAAAGAAACTGCAAAACCTGTAGCAGAAGTGAAGGCAGCAGCACCGGCAGTACCTGAGATGAAGGAAGAAGTTAAGAAAGCTCCGGAAACGAAGGCGGCGGCGCCAGAGAAAGAGGCTGCGCCAAAGAAGGAAGCTGCACCGAAAAAGGAAGCCGCTCCAAAGAAAGAGGCTGCACCAAAGAAAGAAGCTCCGGCTAAAAAGGCTCCGGCCAAGAAAGCCCCGGTAAAGAAGGAAGCAAAAACCGCTGTATACATACAGTACGCCGGAAAAGAGGCAGAGGTGGAGAAGCTCGTCGCAGCAGCTAAGAAAGCATACGCAGCCGCAGGACATAAAGAGGCGGACATCAAGACGGTTGAAATTTATGTGAAGCCGGAAGAGAATGCTGCTTACTATGTAATCAACGGCGAAGGTTCCGACGATTACAAAATTGTTTACTAATATTATACCGACATAGATAGACTTGAAAAAAGGATAGGCGCCGTTTTGCATGATGCAGACGGCGCTTGTTTTTATTTCATAGGAAAGTACGTCCTATGAAATAAAAACGCTCCGCGAGGATCGCACTGCGGCGGATCGGAATTATGTCGCTAAAGCGACCCGCCGCAGGCGGAGAATCCCGCACGCGGGATTCTTTCTTCCTTCATAGGAAAGTCCATAGGTTATCAGTCCAGTAGTTCCACATAGGCCTTGAGGTAATCAATGCGTTTTTCCCCTATTGTCTCACTCAGGAGAAAATTGGCCAGAAGGATTCCGGTATTGTGTTTCCGCTGAATAATTTCAAGCTTTTCGGAAATGTTGTTTCTATAATTTTCAGAGGCAATTTCCTCTATCAGAAAGACGGCAAAACGCCCATCTTTTTCTTTTTGCCAAATGAGCTCGTCCTCTTCCTCCGCGGCAGGGGCAATAATTCCCCGGATATCATTCTTGTCATGATCCGGGTCATGGGAATCCATGCAACGGACGTAGAGCGAGGGATTGCGGGTATAACGTGTTAAATTACCGCGGTCACTGTACTCAAAGCGGACAACCGTGTCAAAGGGGACACTGTCGTACGCATAGTCCACAGCCTTTAAATCGTGGATACTTTTGATATGTTCACTTTTCAGACAGGCGGATTCATACATTGCCGTATACATCTTGATTTTTTCCTCCAGGGTTTCCCTGACGGAGGAGAGAATCTTATCATAATCCTCGAGGCCAAACTGGTTAAACCGCCCCATCTGCCGGACCGGCATTCCGAGATTCCGGTAAAATGCGATCTCCGCAATATTTGTTAAATCCTTGACCGTGTACTGCCTGTAATTGTTGTCGGCTTTCTCAACGCTGAAAATCCCCTTGTCCTGCCAGAAACGCAGGGTGGATTCAGGGATGTCCAGGAGACGCGAGACTTCACCGATGGAGAGAAGTTTGTCCATAAAGGTGTCCTTTCTGTGTGGATGAAAAATGAGGACGCCGCCGGGACGGCCGGGGTTTGGGATGGACGGTAAACTGCGCGTCTTCGGTCACGGTCATCGTGTGCTGTGGGGGAGGAGGAAGAAAAAATCTCCGCAGGGGACGTGGGAGTCCATCGGCACTTGGGCGGTGTATCTCAAGCGCCCTAGAGCCGCTATGCACTCCATAAGCGCAAGCGGTCCCTGTAGGAGATTTCTTTCTTCCGGATCCCCCACCTCACCAACAACCC
>CATWBR010000169.1 GCA_958349075.1 uncultured Clostridium sp. | reverse complement strand
GGTATTTACTGCTACTTTTCAATAACAATTATTTATGCCGGTTTGAAAGGATTCTTCCCTTCCGTTCGTATTATTAGTGAAATGAATGACAAAAGGAGATTGAAAATAATGAAGATCAGAACTATAATGGCAACAGCAGCAACTGGAATCGTATTGGTGTTTGCAGGCAGCAGCCTGGCTTTCGGAGCCGAGTGGAGCTGTCCGAGAGGATACGAAGACTGTACCGGCTATGAATATTGCACCACTCATGACCACGGAGACTGTGAGGGACACTGGTCCGAGGACGGAAACTGGGTATGCCCCGACGGAACACACAACGGTTACGCCTCTCCGGCTTCTTCCTCCGGCACTGCGGACGGCAGAAGTTCAAATAGGCATCACGGTGAAAGCGGAAACCGCGGCCGTCATCACACCAGACAGGGCTGCGGCTCCCATCACAGCTCATAACAACCTTATGGAGAAACAATGCGGCAGGAATCGGATGTAGAGCAGACAATCGGCCAATACGCCGATATGGTGAAGCATATCTGCTTTGTCTATATGAAAAATGAAAGCGATACGGAGGACGTGTTTCAGGATGTATTTTTGAAATACGCCCTTTTTTCCGATCCCTTTCAGTCCGAGGAGCACAGAAAGGCCTGGCTGATCCGTGTGACTGTAAACCGGTGCAAGGATGTGCTCCGCAGCTTTTTCCGGCGCAATACCTGTTCCCTTGATGAGGCCATGGCCATGGCGGCTCCGGATGGGGAAGAGCAGTCCCAGGTACTGGAGGCCGTGATACAGCTTCCTGAAAAATATAAAATCCTGATATATCTGCATTATTACGAAGGATATTCCTCCGTGGAAATAGCAGGTATCTTACATAAGAATGTCAATACGGTATACACGCATCTGGCAAGAGCCAGGGCGGAACTGAAAAACAGGCTGGGAGGTGAGGACGGTGAAACAGAATATCCGAAACGCATTTGATGCCGTTCAGTGTGATGATACGCTGAAAGAATGCACCCGGGCATCGGTTATCGGCAAAATGAGAATGAAACAACGCAAAAAGAAGGATATGAAACTCCATCTCACCTCACCCGGAACGAAATGGGCTGTTTCCGCCACCTGTCTCATGCTTCTTATGGGAAGCGGATTCGGAGGCTACAAACTCTATTATACCGAGGCCGCCACCATCAGCATCGATGTCAATCCCAGCATTGAACTGAATATCAACCGCTGGGGAAGGGTCGTGGACGAGGTGCCCTATGGGACGGACGGGGAAAACGTACTCCGGGAAGTCTCCCTTAAGCATCTGGAATATGGGGAAGCCATGGAACGCCTTCTGGGCAGTGACGCCATGCAGTCTTATCTGCAAAATAACGCCGTGGTCTCCGTCACCCTGGAAAACAGAAATGGAGACGGTCAGCTTCTGGAAAATCTTCAGGATTACGTCGATACCGCATTAGAACAGTGCCACGGAAAAGTAACGGCCGAATATGCCAGTGTGGACGGCCAAATGTGCGGTGAGGCGCACAGCCATGGAATGTCCGTCGGCAAATACTACGCTATCCAGGAACTTCTGGATGTGGATCCCAGAGCCACCCTGGAGGAGTTCAAGGATAAATCCATGAAGGAGATCAAGGGGCATACGGAGCATTGCGAGCACAGGCAGGAACAGAGTGAAGAGCGCCGGGACGGACAGAGCAATCAGGACGAAAGCGCCGGTTCTTCCGCTGACGGCTGCCTCCCTGACAGCCGTGGAAACTGCCATAATAAACATCATAAAGAGCATAATTGACAAAAGAAGTACAACCGCCAAACGCTTAAAGATTGCAGCCAAACAGAAAGCAGGTGTAAAATGGATCATAAGATTTTGCTGGTCGACGATGAAAAGGATATTGTGGATCTGTTGGAAGAAGTGCTGCAAAAAGATGGATTTCACTCGATTCGAAAAGCAGGAACCGGCATGGAGGCGATGAGCGTCTGCCGGGAATTTAAACCTGATGTGATTGTTCTGGATATTATGCTGCCCGATATTGACGGGCTTGAAGTCTGCAAAAAAATCAGGGAATTTTCCTACTGCTCCATCCTCTTTCTGTCGTCTAAAAATGATGATATTGATAAAATCCTCGGCCTGGCCTGCGGTGGTGACGATTATGTCACAAAACCCTTCAGCCCCCGCGAAGTGGTCTTCCGTATCAAAGCCCAGTTACGCCGCCAGCAGTATCAGACGGCTGTCTCCGAAAACGGCATGGCCCGGCTGACAGCCGGCCCGATTACGCTTGACAGGGAAAGCGGCCGCGCCTGTAAAGCCGGCCGTGAACTCGGGCTTACGGGCCGTGAATTCCTGCTCCTATCGTTCCTCATGGAGAATGCGGATAAAATCATCAGCAAGGAGCGGCTTTATGAGCAGGTTTGGGGCGAATACAGCAGTATCTGTGACAATACCATTATGGTTCACATCCGGCACCTGCGGGAGAAAATTGAGGATACACCGTCTAACCCCAGGCAGCTTATTACCGTGAAAGGTTTGGGCTATAAGCTCAAAAAAAGGATTGATTAAATGAAACGATCCGGCTATCGGGCAATTTTTCATATTTACCTGATTTTCTTTCTGTCCCTGCTTTTGACGCTCCTGCTTGCCGTCTGCCTTTTCTTCATAACGTTTTCCATTCGCACGCCCGATGGCGCAAATAAAAAAAGCGACTGGCCCAAAACATTTACAGAGGATTTCGCCGGACAGATTATATTCCCCAGCGGCGGGCCTCAGCTTACCCAGGCAGGGATGGCATTATTGCAGGACAACGGAATCGGTATCCAGATTTTAGATGCATCCGGCCGTGAAGTGTTCGGCTATGGTAGGCCGGAACCGGCACAAACAGCCTATTCCGGCTCTGAATTACTTAAGCTTTTTCAATCAGGAAAATCAGACAGCGGTGAAGCTTCTGCTTTTGCCGGTACGGCCGCAGGACCGGAGGAAAACTATATCTACATCCTGTATTTTCCCACGGATGTTTCCAAAATTACAATGTATGTCAACGGAGAGCGGTTTTCAGGCGGTAAGGCCGTCATTTTACCCCTCTTTGCGGCACTGCTTCTGCTTGTACTCATTTCAGGCCTTCTCTATGGATTTTTAACGGTAAACGCGATGAGGCGGCTGACTTCTGCCATTCAGGACATCTCCGCCCGCAGTTATCTTCCGGTTCAGGATCACGGGATGTTTCATGATCTGTATGACAGCCTGAACACGCTGGATGCAGAAATCAGGTCCGGCGATCAAATACGGATGCAGACGGATAAAATGCGTGAGGAATGGATTGCCAATATCACCCATGATTTGAAAACGCCCCTCTCCCCCGTCAAAGGATACGCGGAAATCCTTATGGAAACCGGCGTGGACGGTGAGAAGTGCAGGCATTATGCCGGTATTATGCTGAAAAATGTTTCTTACATGGAAACGCTCATAGACGATCTGAAACTGACCTATCAATTGGAAAACGGGATGCTGCCGGTAAACCGGGAAGAGACGAATATCGTCCGTTTTCTGAAAGAGCTGGTGATTACCATCCTGAACACCCCGGAATATGAAAACCGCATCATCCATTTTGAAAGTACCGGAGAAACCATTTTTTTCTCCTTTGATCAGACGCTTTTGACAAGGGCTTTTCGGAATTTATTGTTCAATGCCTTTGTGCATGGCGAAGAGAATACCGAGGTCACGCTGCGCGTATCGTCGTCCGGCTCCCTGAAAATTTGTGTTGCCGATAATGGAAAGGGCATGGGAACGGAGGCGGCAGACCATCTCTTCGACCGCTATTACAGAGGAACGGATACAGGACAAAAGCCGGAAGGAAGCGGCCTTGGCCTTGCAATTGCCAGGGATATCATCGAACTGCACGGCGGCGTCATTTCAGTCTCCAGTATCCCAACGGCAGGAACTGTATTTGAGATCGAATTTCCTTCCTCTTAAGGTTAATTAAGGCTGCCTGAAAATCAGATTAAGGTTGGCGGACTATCATTATCTTAGTGATAGCTGCCAACTTTTTTCCTGTTTGAGAGGAGGTATTAATTTGAAAATTATCTGGAAATACATTCTTATGAATGTTAAAGAGAGAAAAATGCGGACTGCCGTCATGCTGCTGTCTGTCATGCTTTCCGCTACTCTTCTGCTGGTATCATTTTCCATCGGAGCTTCATATGAAAACGCACAGAGAAAAATGGCGCGCGGGATGGCCGGCAGCGCTGCCCTCTCCGTAACCGCGTCTGAGGGGGATATTGATATCGGCAGCCTGCCGGAATTATCTTCTGTGGACGCCGTCGTCGGGGTGCTTAAGGGTACCGCCCTTTACCATGAAAACGGCTATTATGAAACCATTGATTTGATAGCGGCCGACCTTTCCCTGCTCAGTCAAATTAATCCTCCCCGTCTCGTGAATGGGGAAGAAATTGAGGATTTCACCGGTAATAAGGTGATTTTACCGGAGCGCTTCACATCAAAATACGGGATTGAACCTGGCGACACCGTCACGCTGCAGATTGACGGACAGCCGGTTATGTTTACCGTGGAGGCGGTTGCCGCCTACGATACTGTTTTTCTCCGGCATACAAGAGGGGCAACCGCTCTTCTGCCCCTTTCCACACTGTCCGCTCTGACGGGCCGGACCGGGGGATACACCGAACTGTTAATTAAACCTGCCGAGGGGATTTCTGCCGCCGAGCTGAAGCTTGAGCTGTCGGCAGCGCTGCCTGATACCGGATACCGTGTTTCCGAAGTCGTAAATGAGGCGCAGATCACCGCGGATGCACGGCAAAAATCCATGCCGTTTTTCCTAATCAGCTTTTTCTCCCTGACGGTGAGTGTCTTCATCATTTACAGCAGTTACAAGGTGATTACCCTGGAACGCCTGCCTGTAACAGGCACATTCCGCAGCGTCGGCGCAACCCAAAAGACCTTGACCCATATTCTTCTGCTGGAAAGCTCCCTGTACGGCGTCATAGGCGGCCTGACGGGCATTCCGGCAGGTATCTTTATCCTGAAGCTCATTTTGCACGGGATGGGGCAATCCCTTTCACATGGAATCGAGATTCCTGTTGTCGTCTCTTTGTTCAGCGTCATTTTTTCCTTTGCGGCCGCGGTAATGGTATCTCTGCTATCCGCATGGTTCCCGGTTCGAAGGGCAAGCCGCCTGCCGATTAAAGACGTTGTGCTCGGGAACGTGGAAGAAAGACATATTCCCCGGCGCTACACGGCCGGAACCGGCGTTGTACTTTTTATAATCTCAGTGCTTCTGCCTGGGCCTGCAACCGGAAAACTGCTGTACCTGGCCGGCGGATTTTCCCTGCTGGGGCTGATCGCCGCTGCAATTTTGACTGTTCCGCTGCTGACAAACCTGAGCGCCATTGGATTGGAACATCTCTACGGTGCCGTCCTGGGAAACGAGGGCAGGCTTGCCGCCCGGAATATGCGGGATAACCGGAATACTTCCCAGAACATTACACTGCTTTTTATCAGCATTTCCGCTGTAATTGCCATTACTGTCATGGGGAATTTTGTGACTGCCTATATCGGTGACGTTTTCAGGGATGCTGAAATACAAGGCTTTGCAGACGGTCCCATGGAACCGGATTTTATAGAGCAGGTTAAGAAGATGGAAGGGATTGAAAAAGTACTTCCCCTTTACGTATACAAAAATGAGATTCAGGCGGACGGCAAAACCTTAAACCGGCTGGAAGCAACCGATCGTCTGGAATGGTACAACTCCATACTGGCGCTCCAATACGGTGAGGAGGGCATGGAGGAACGGGCTGTCTCAGCTTTTGCCAACGAACGGGCCGTTCTGTTAAGTGAAAGCTGCATGGAACGCACCGGCATTTCCGTCGGTGATACCGTTAACCTTGCCTGCAAAACCGGGCAATGCGATTATCTCGTAATCGGCAGCTTCAAATCAAGAGCTACGGATGTGGAAGCGGTCATTTCTTCCGCATATGCGGTTACCGATTTCGGTTCTGTTTCATATGGCTTCCTTGCCTATACCGCCGCAGATCCGGAAGCCGTTATGGTACAAATCCGGGCTCTGTTCGGCAAAACACCGAACTGGAGCCGGACGGTGACGGAATTCAATGCGGATGCCCTGTCTACCGTGGGAGCTTTTTTACAGCCCATGCACACTATGACTTTTTTTATTTTCGCACTGGCAGCCGTGGGCGTTATTAATAACCTGCTTATCAACTGCATTCAGAAACGGCGCAGCACTGCCATGTATAAGTCCGTGGGTCTTTCCAACCGCCAGAATATAAAAATGACGGTGATTGAGGGATTCTCGTCCGGACTGATCGGGGCCGTCATTGCTATTATTGTTTCCTGCATGGAAATTCAGACCATTTTTCTTGTAGCAGGTCCGAAGATTTCAATGAAACCGGAGCTGGACGCCCTTGTATTCCTCCGCTCAGGTATCATGGGAATTGTTGTGACCCTGCTCGGCTCTGTTATCCCGGCCGTTAAGAACCGCAGCATGAAACTGGTGGAAGAAATCAAATTTGAATAAGAAATTAAGACAGGAGGTTTTCTGATGAAACAGTCAGTCGGCGATATCGCCGTGGAGGGAATACATATTATAAAAGATTTCCGTCTTGGAGGCACAACGGTAAAGGTACTCAAAGACATCTCGTTACAGGTTATGAAGGGAGAATTTGTATCGGTCATGGGACCGTCCGGCTCGGGAAAAAGTACGCTGCTCTATATCCTCGGAGGACTGGACGCCCCCACGAGCGGCCATGTCCTTTTGAACGGCACGGATATTTCCCGTCTGGAGGACGAAAAAATAAGCCGTATCAGGCGGCAGAAAATCGGCTTTGTCTTTCAGTTTTATAATCTCATCCCCAACCTGAACGCAGAGGAAAATATCATGCTTCCACTGCTTCTGGACGGCAAAAAGATGAGAAGCTGCCAAAGACAGCTTGATCAGATGATCGAACTTGTCGGCCTGTCCGAGCACCGGAAACACACGCCCCGCGAATTATCCGGCGGCCAGCAGCAGCGCGTTGCAATTGCCCGCGCACTGATTAGCAGCCCTGAAATCCTTTTTGCCGACGAACCTACGGGAAATCTGGACAGCCGGACCGGAGCCGGAATTATGAGTCTGCTGAGGGAAATCAACAAAAACACCGGCCAGACAATCATCATGGTGACACATTCCCCCGAAGCGGCAAAAAGCAGCAGCCGGGTAATTACCGTGCAGGACGGGAAAATAAAACAAACGAAATGAAGGTGAATCCACTCAGCCGTTATTTCCACAGCGCACTGCCGTCGTAGACTGCCATTGCAGAATCATAGTATCCTAATTTCTTACATTTATCGGCTACATAATCATAGATATACCGAAATACCTCAGCAGTCCCATCGGAGAATTTTTCCTGGTTGCCTTCGTATAGCTGGTTCAGCGCAGCGACGCAATGTTCATGCAGTTCATTATCCGCAGCAGTCTTTCCTGTTTCAAGCAAGGCGGGAATACTTCTGCCTATCCCCAGATTTCTCCGCAAAAGCGTATAAATTGCGTTGAGCGAACCATCACCCGTATGCTTTACTATCAGATTCAGAAGGAAAGAGGGGGTAAGCATGTACAGGTAGTCTTCATTCCAGAAGTGGTTAATATCGTCCATCGCTTCCTTAATTTCTTCCTGCGTGATAGATGCAGCGGCATAAGCGGAGACCCCCTCAATCGTCAGGGCCAGTAAATCCAATGTATCCAGATAACGGCGGACATGGCACGCAATCAGGTGGGGAGAGATTTTAATCTTTTTTAAATCATGTATATCCATCATGACGAAGATACCATTACCGCGGACCGCTTTTACAACGCCCCACTCCTGCATAATCTGTATTGCTTTGACGGTGGTGTCCACACTCACATTATAAAGTTTCTGCAATTCATTATGAGTCGGGAGCTTATCTCCCGGCTTGTAACGCCCCATAGCAATAAGGGCCAAAAGATCCATATACACAGATGAATATCTTACTTCTTCTCTCAGTAAGAGTTTTTCCAGTTGCGCTCTGCCGAGTACGGCCGCAGAGTCTGCAGGAATATCGAACGCAGGTTCACTTCCGTAGGTGAGTCCGTATATTCCGGACATATCATCGAAATGAACGCTGTCCGTATCCCCTCCCTCTTCAATAACCCTCATCAGCTCCTGCAGCTGCCCGTAAAACCGGATCCTGATTTCTCTGCTGTCTTGCAGGGGCCTTAACTCAGCAAGCCCCAGACTATCCATTACGCGCAGGCTTAAATCATTTTCGTTTCTCCTGATGAAAAACCTCTGGAATTGTTTGGCTAACCGCCAGAACTCCGCAGAGTCCTCAATATTCATACTTTCCACAATTTTACGTGGAATTTTGAAGTCCTCCTGTTTACAAAGAGCAATCCCGTTTTCAATCACCGGATATCCCAATAAAACTCCTGTTTTCAGCACCTCATCGGTAATTGAGGTATCCACTCTCTTCAGCGCAAGATTTATCATCGGACGCCTTGTACACGGTTGGAAGCTTACAACGGGACGCATTCTCTGGTGCGTTTCAATTAGTCCGCTTTCCTTTAGCATGGATAATACGCGGCGGATTGTTTTTCCTGACGTTCCAAATTCCTGACATAAATCCTCCCGCGATGGAAGCCTTGTACCAACGGGTAACAGTCCTGATTCAATCCTGTCTTTTAATATTTCATACACCCTTTCGTACATCAAGCCATCGTATTTCAAGCCCATCTTCGTCTCTCCTTAGTGATATTAATTGTTTTTATACGGCCAGATTATTGTTATGTATGATGCACGGTCAAATCCGTCAATCTCCAGCATTATCCTTGTAC
>CATWBR010000168.1 GCA_958349075.1 uncultured Clostridium sp. | reverse complement strand
GTTGACTTTTGGGACAAAAGTGTTCATAATAAAAAAACATTCTTCACAGTTTCGCGGGAGCGGTACTGTCACCAATATTCTTACTGCATTTCGCAGTATGGTTTATCTTTTAGTGTTATCTGTATCATTTGTTCTTCACTTATTTTCCGGTTTGATTATTATTTAGGGTTATTGGCTGCTGTTTGATCTTGCAGGCTGCCGGTGTGTTACCGCCGCTTCGGAAGGAGGGATTGGGTGGGAGATTTTGTGTTACTGTTTTTTCTGTCGGGCTGTGCTTTATCCGACCTGAGGACGGGGAAGATTCCCAATGTTTTAGTGCTGATTGGAGTCGCGTCATTCGGATTTGCCGTTTTTATCAGGGGACCGTCCCCCGGATATGAGAGCCTGGAGGCAGGCACGGTTTTTATCCTGTTTTTTGCCCGGATCCTGTTTGCCGCAGGCGTACTGTTTCCGCTCTTTCTTTTCAGAATGATGGGCGCCGGGGATATCAAGGTGATGGCTGTGATGGCCGGATACCTGGGCATGGGCAGAGGGTTTGAAATCATATTCTATGGTCTGGCGGCGGCTGCCGCGTGGTCTTTAATCTATATGCTGCAGAAGCGCATTCTTTTAAATCGTATCAGATATTTCCTGAATTACATAAAAAATATAATCCGGACAGAGAGCATTATGCCCTACTGCCGCGCATGCGGGCAGGAGGAAGCGGGACTCTGCTTCGTACCTTTTTTATGGTGCGGGTACTGTCTCTGGCTGGGGGTGAACGGAGGCATGGTATGAGACATGTTATGGCAATTTATGATGTGGACCCGCTTTATGCGGCGAGGTTTGCGGATGTGGTGAACCAGAAAGAGAAGATTCCCTTTGAGGTGCTTGCCTTCTCTTCTTTTGACAGGCTGAAAAGCTATGCGAAGGACAATCCGGTGGAATTACTCTTACTCAGCAGCGCGGTCAGCCGTGAGGAGGCGGAGGCGCTAGGAGCAGGCCGGGTGATCCGGCTGGCGGACGGGGAGACCGTACAGGCCGATATGGAGTATCCGAGCATTTACAAGTTCCAGTCCAGCGAGAAGATTATCCGGGAGGTAATGGCCTGTTACTGCGAGAAAGAGACGGAGCTCTCCGTCGGTTCGGCTCCGGGGGCGTCGGCAAGGATACTGGGGATTTATTCACCGGTGGGCCGGTGCTTAAAGACCTCCCTGGCTCTCACGATGGGGCAGCTTCTGGCCCAGGAGGGGAGAACCCTGTACCTGAATCTGGAGGAGTGCTCCGGCCTGTCTGTCCTGACCGGGGAGGAGTATAGAGAGGATTTATCGGATCTGCTGTATTTCTACACCCAGGGCAGCTATAACCTTCTCCGGCTGAACAGCGTGATACATTCCATCAATGCGCTGGACTATGTGCCTCCCGTGCGCTATCCGGAGGATCTCTCGCAGACAGACACGGAGCAGGTGGCTGGGCTGATTGAGAAGATAGCCTGTGAAAGCGGCTATGAGAGCGTTATCCTGGATATTGGGAGCCTGGGGAGGTTTGCCTCCGGCCTGATGGAGCTGTGTTCCGTTATCTATATGCCGGTTAAGGAGGACAGCGTATCCATTGCCAAGCTGGAGGAATTTGAACATTACCTGGATGTCTCCGGGAATGAGGCGGTGAGAGACAAAATCAGGAAGCTGAGACTCCCGTATCACAGCAGCTTCGGCCGGAGGGAGAATTATCTGGAGCAGCTATTATGGGGAGAGTTGGGAGACTATGTGAGACAGCTTTTGAGAGGAGGCAGGAAACAGCCATAGACACGACGGTTACGACAGAGGAAAAAGAGCGGAAAAACAGGCTCAGGGCAAAGATGATGGCCGAACTGGAAGGGAGAATGCAGGTAGAGGATGAGGAGCTGCGCGAGATGATCGACAGCGCTGTACTTAAGGAGGCGGAGGAGACATATCTGACCCTGAAAGCAAGGCTCCGCCTGAAAAAAGAGCTGTTTGATTCGTTCAGACGTCTGGACATTTTACAGGAGCTGGTGGATGATCCGGAGATAACGGAAATCATGGTAAACGGAAAGGATCACGTATTTGTGGAAAAGAACGGCAGGGTAAGCCGCTCCGGACGGACCTTTGACTCGACGGATCAGCTTGAAGACCTGATACAGCAGATTGTCAGCCGGGTGAACAGGACGGTAAACCTCTCCTCACCAATCGCCGACGCAAGGCTGGAAGACGGTTCCAGGGTACATGTGGTACTTGCGCCGGTGGCAATCGACGGTCCGGTACTGACCATCAGGAAGTTTCCGGAACCAATTACGATGGACAGGCTGATCGGCATTGGAAGCATCACCAGGGAGGCCGCGCAGTTTTTAAAGACAGCGGTCAGGGCCGGATACAATATTTTTGTGAGCGGTGGGACGGGCTCCGGAAAAACCACATTTTTAAACGCTCTGTCGGAGTTCATCCCGGAGGATGAGAGGATAATTACGATTGAAGACTCCGCGGAGCTGCAGATACGCCATATTCCCAATCTGGTCCGTCTGGAGACGAGGGTTGAGAACCGGGACGGCAGCAGGGAAATCTCGGTCAGGGATTTAATAAAGGCCAGCCTGCGTATGAGGCCGGATAGGATACTGGTGGGGGAAGTCAGGGGGGCGGAGGCACTTGAGATGCTCCAGGCCATGAATACGGGCCATGACGGTTCTGTCTCTACCGGCCACGGAAACAGTCCGAAGGATATGATAACGCGTCTGGAGACGATGGTCCTGATGGCCGCAGACCTGCCCCTGGCCGCGGTGAGAAATCAGATCGCCTCGGCGGTGGAGCTGATGGTACATGTGGGAAGATTACGCGATAAGAGCAGAAAAGTTCTGGAGATATCGGAGGTGACGGGATGTGAGGAGGGACAAGTCATACTGGAACCAATCTTTACCTTCCGGGAGAGAGAAGGTAAGGACAGGAAGCGGGTGGAAGGCGCCCTGGAAAAGGTGGGCGAACTGCGGCGGAGAGAAAAACTGCGGGCCGGCGGCCTGGATAGCTGAATATATCGAGAGGTGCAAATCAGGGCAGCCGGAAGGCCGGATTAAAGCCGGCGGACAGCGGGTATATGACAAATACAGTCTTTCAGGCCGGGAATGGCTTATGTATGCAGCCGGAGGAACCGTGGCCTGCGCCGCAACGGCGTATGTATTCTACAGAAGTATTGTGGCTTTTCTGCTCTTTCTTCCTCTGGGAATTCTCTACCCGCTAATAAAAAGAAAAGAGCTGGCAGTGCGGAGAAAGGAGGTGCTCAGGCAGCAGTTTAAAGAGGCCGTACTGATTCTGTCATCCTCCCTGGGGGCGGGCTACTCCGTGGAAAATGCTTTTGCAGCGAGTCTGAAGGAACTGGAGGAGCTTTATGGGGCGGAAGGGATGATTACGGCAGAATTTGCCTATATCTCATACCAGTTGAAAATGAACAGGACGGTAGAAGCACTGCTGGCCGAATTTGCGGCAAGAAGCGGGTTGGAGGAGATAAAGAACTTTGCCGAAATATTTGCCGTTTCCAAGAGGAGCAGGGGAGAACTTGTTTCCGTTGTCGACCATACGGTTCATGTAATCAGCGATCGCCTGCAGGTCAGGGAGGAGATTCTGACGATGACGGCCGAAAAGCAGTTTGAACAGAAGATTATGAACCTGGTTCCCTATTTCATTGTTTTTTATATCGAGTTTTCATCGCCCGGTTTCTTCTCACAGATGTATGCGACAGCGGCAGGGAGAGTGGTGATGACAGGGTGTCTTGTTGTGTATGTGTCCGCCTGTTTTCTGGCGTTGAAAATCCTGCAAATTGAGATTTAGAAACAAAGCGGTAAGGAAAAAGTATGAAGGGGCAGAAAGATAAAAGTGGAAGGGAATGGAATTAATAGAGATGGAGATGAGATGGACTGATGAAAGTGGAGAAACGGCAGGTTATCTGTGTCCTTTTGGGGATAATTCTTGCTCTGGCCTGCTTTTTTGTGGACAGGCAGGGGCCGGAATTAACCGGCGGCCGTGGAATTGGGAGAAATTCCTATGGACAGGGGGAAAAGGAACAGGTTGTTATCGTAGAAGGGCTGCTTACAGAAAAGATGCCTGTAGACGTAAGAATTGGAGAGCGTCAGTATACCGCAGAGGAGGCTGCGCAGGTTATCCAATCAGCCGTAGAGGAATTACCCGCAGAAATGTCAGGGGACAATGAATCATTGGAACGGGTGCGGACCAGTCTGAAGCTGACCTCCCGGATGGATGATTATGGGGTTTCCGTACAGTGGCAGCCGGAGGACACGGAATTAATCAGCCCGTCCGGAGAAGTTTTCAACAGGGATTGTCCTGAGAACGGCACGGAGACGCATTTGACGGCCAGGCTGAAGGCAGGGGAGTATTCGGAAGAATATGTATTCCGGCTGATGGTTTTTCCGCCGGGAGGCTCAGAGGAAGAGAAAAAGGTTACGGCTTTTAAGCGATTCCTTGCCGAGGAGGAAGAAAAGCAGAAGTACTCGGAAGTATTTCTTCTGCCCGCACAGTTTGAGGGGGAGGATATATCCTATACCGTGAAAAAGGGGAGGGATTACCTGGCATTTCCTCTGCTCGGCGCGCTGACGGCGGTGTTATTGCCCTTTAAGGACAGGCAGAAGGAGAAAGAGGAAAAGAAAAACAGGGAGCGGCAGATGATGATGGACTATTCCGAGATACTGTCCAGGCTGGTTGTATTTCTGGGAGCCGGTCTTCCGGTAAGAAAGGCCTGGGAAAAGATAGTAGCGGATTATATGCAGACTGCCGGGGAAGATGGAAAGAGGGCGGCCTATGAGGAGATGACGGCAGCCTATCACCAGATGCAGAGAGGGGTGCCGGAAATACGGGCCTACTCGGAGTTTGGCAGCCGCTGCAAAGTGCTGTCCTACAGAAAACTGGCCGGCATTCTGGAACAGAACGTGAAAAACGGTTCCAGAAGCCTGTCGCCAATACTGGAAACGGAAATGGAAAATGCCTTCGAGCAAAGAAAAAATCTTGCCAGGAGGCTTGGGGAGGAGGCATCCACAAAGCTTCTTCTGCCTTTGTTTATGATACTGATGATTGTTATGGTGATGATATCGGTTCCTGCCTTTCTGGCTTTCGGAATCTGATACACCGGAGAGGAGAAAATGTATGAGATTAAGAAACGAAGTAATGGCGTTCTGGTACGATGAGAATGGGGTGACGGTGATAGAAATAGTCTTACTGCTCGTCATTGTTATAGGCCTCGTTTTGATTTTTAAGACCCAGATTAATACACTGCTCAACAATATATTCAAACAGATTAATAGCAAGTCCAAGGAGGTCTACTAGTGATGCCGGGCTCCAAAACGGCGGATGGAAGTATTACCATATTTTTAAGCCTGACCTTGACCTGCATCTGTGCTCTTATGGGAGGACTTTTTGAGTCGGCCAGGACAGCGGGAACCGGATGGTATGTGCAGATGGCTCTTGACTCTTCCCTGGATTCCCTGATGAGCAAATATCATAGGGATGTATGGGAGCAGTACAGGCTCTTTATGCTGGAATTTGAGGATGAGGAGGGGCTGGCTGCGGAGATGGAACCGTATCTGGAGGGGTATTTTAATACTGCGCCCTTTTACCCGGTCGGGGACAGGGTACTGACCGTATCAAGGGCCACGGGTATTGCAGACGAGGAAGGCCGGTGGTTTGAGAAGGAGATTCTGGATTACATGAGATTTGGGGTCTGGAACGTGGAAAAGGAACCGGATGTACTGAAGAAAATGGCGGAGGGAATAAAAGAGGCCGGAAGTTTGGGAGCTATCGCAGAGGAATATCAGGAAAATGGCCGGCATCTTTTGGAGCTGGAACGGATTGTGGAGGAAATCGGAGAAAATCTGAAACGGCAGAGGGAGTACCTGGACAAAGGAAACGAACAGCTTAAAGACGGAAACGGTTCCGGATTCATACGTACGGCCGGAAAGCTGGAGCGGGAGCTCGATAAGATACCGGCCCTTGTCCGCAAATATGAGGAGAAGGCTGAGAAACTGAAAAAAGTGGTCAAGGACACGGAACAGAGGGCGGAGGAACGCCGTAATGACCTGCAGGCTCAGACGTGGGAACTGGTGACTGAAGAGATGGACAGTTACCGATCTTATACCGACAGTGAGGGGGTCAGACGAAAGGAAGTGGAACAGACGGAGGCAACGGCCGGGGAGAATAAAGAAATTGTCAAAGCCGCAATAGAAAAGGCGGAGGAGGTTCAGGAGTACATAGATTCCTGGGAACCGGATGACGATGATGATGAGCTGGACGAAGAACGGCTATGGAGAAAAGTGCTCACGGTTACCGCCAAATTCAGGACTGATACCCGGTTTGAGAAAACCGGAGTAAAAGACAGGAAGAAGCTGAACGTCCTGGAATCCCTCAGCCGTCTGTCAGGCACTGATTTACTGTCAATTGTTGTGCCGGAAGGAAAAGAGGTGTCCGGTGACAGAGTGGATACATCACAGTTTCCGTCGGCTACATACCTGCGGAACAGCAGTGGCGGCGGGGCAGGGACAGCGGCAGACAATCTGCTGGATCTGGCGCTGATTCATGAATATGCCTCCTGCTTTTTCACCAGTTTTTTATCGGAGCAGGAGCGGCCGATGAAATATGAGCAGGAATATCTTCTCTCAGGTAATGATACAGATCGTGGAAATCTGAAGGCCGCGGTGAACAGAATCATAGCGGTGAGGGAGGCAATGAATCTCATATATCTGCTGGGGGATTCCGGGAAAAGAGCCGAGGCGGAGCAACTGGCGCTCGCCATAACGGGAGCATCGGGGCTGGCGCCGCTTGTGGCGGTCACTACCTTTTTTATTCTCACTGTCTGGGCATTTGCTGAATCCATTGAGGATGTAAGAACTCTTTTGAGGGGAGGGAAAGTGTCTTTTGTAAAACAGGGAGATGAATGGAAGATTTCTCTCTCCGGATTAGCCGGGGAAGGAACCGCTGTTTTCGGCAAGACGGAAGCTTCCGGAAAAGAGGGGAGAGGACTCGATTATCAGTCTTATCTTAAGCTGTTGCTGCTGTTGACCGAGAGGACACGAAAGGAGTACAGGATGATGGATATGATACAAAAAAATATCAGAATCATCCAGCCCGGTTTTCTGGTGAGCAAGTGTGCCTGCCGTCTGGAGGCGGAAGTAAACGGCCGGGGAGTCCTGATACCGGTGAGGAAAAGGACTGTAAAAGCATATTAGAACAGGATAGGAACAGAAAGTTAACTGCATCATTACGGGGCGGAGTACAATGCCCTTTTCAGAAATCGGACCTTTAAAATGTGCCTCTCCAAGTACATCCAAATAAGTCTCCAAACTTCTTTTGATATAGAAAACCATATAAGATTTCTTATAATCTGATTCTGAAAAGGGTGTTGTACTCCGCCTCTGAAAAGCGGGAGGGGAAGAAGAGAGTGTGACTGGAAAAGTACACGAAAACTGCTTTGAGGCCAGTTTGACCGTTGAAGCGGCATTGGGCTTTACTATATTTATATTTACCGTTATACTCCTTGCGGTGCCGATGGAACTGCTGGATACGCAGAGAAAGATACAGATGGTGCTTGAGACAACAGCCAGAGAAATGAGCCAGTATGCGTATATCCGCTACCGGCTCTCCGTAGGCGAGGAAATCCGGGACACAGAAAATGGGGAGGATATTTCAGCTTTTTTTGCAGAGGGGGCGGCAAAGGCGCTGCTTGCCGTTAAAATCGAAAAAGCAGCCGGGAATGGAAGAGTGAGTAATCTGGATCTTTCCGACACGAAAATTTCAGAAGATGGGGAGGAAATCAGCCTGCAGGCAAAATACCGGCTCAGGCTGCCGTTCAGCGTCTTTATTCTGGACAGTGTTCCTGCGGCCTCCGGGAGCTTTAAGAGAGGATGGACGGGGAGCGAGGGCGGACGGAATTCCAAGCGGAATGAGGCTGGAGATCAAAATGAGATTATGGTTTATGTAGGAAGGACCAGAACAAGATATCATCTGTCCCCGGACTGCCATTACATATCAAACGATATCACATCATTGCCGTGGGACAGTGTTGAAGAACATGTCAGCAGCAGTGGAACACATTATCAGCCATGCAGTGTATGCGGGAAAGGAGCCGGGGCGGGGGCAACTGTTTATGTAATGCCGAATGGAAAGTATTATCACAGCAGAAAGGACTGTTCTTCAATTGCATTTTATGTGCAGAAAGTGCCTCTGTCCGAGGTGGAATATCTGGGGGCATGTTCTTACTGTGGAAAAAGATAGGGGGGAGCGAGTGCATGGAGCTGGTATACAGCATATTTTTATTGTCATCTGCCTGGTATGATTTAAAGACAAAAAAAATACCAGTGTGGATTTTCGGCGTTTTTGGATGTGCAGGATTCTTGAGTCTGTTTAGCGGCGCGGAAAACGGATGGACAGGAGTCGCGGCATTTTTGCCAGGTATTTTACTGCTTATCCTGACCGGCTGCACAGGAGGGGCGGCCGGAGCCGGGGACGGCTGTTTTTTTATAGTGTCCGCCTGTTATCTTGGCTTAACGCAGACGGTTACACTCTTTATCTGCAGCATCTTTTTCTGTGGAACATGCAGTCTGGGGATGGCGGCCTGGGGATTCACTCATGGAATTAATGCCGGAAAAATGCGCCTTCCGTTTATCCCGTTTGTTATTCCAGCCTGGTTTTGGCTGATGTTTTGCGGGATAGCGGTGGGATAGCCGGTGCTTAATGGGATTTAAAACTTAGGGGGACGTCATGATAAAAACAATGAATAAAACTAAAAATATAATTCATATTCATAAAAATAAAAATTCCGGGAAAAAAAGAAATTCAAAGTTAGAAAACGAGAAT
>CATWBR010000167.1 GCA_958349075.1 uncultured Clostridium sp. | reverse complement strand
CACTATAAACACGCCGTCCTCGGTGCGTTCTACCGTATATGGAAGGTTTTCCGCCTGGAACTGGTATTCAAATTCTTTTTCAAATATAATCGGTTTCCGATCCACTGTCTTTAAAAGTTCATTTACATGATATAAAAGTTCTTTTACTCCCTTGCCCGTAACGGCTGAGATAGGAAATACCCTGATCCCGTCCGGCTCGAACTCTTTTCTGAGGCGTTCAATCGGATCTTCCTCTTCACCGTCATAAATCGCATCCGTCTTGTTTGCTGCAATCACCTGCGGACGTGTGAGCAGCTCAGGGTTATAAGCCTCAAGCTCCGCATTGATTGCCCTGATATCGGCTACCGGATCGCGCCCTTCCGTGGATGCTGCATCCACAACATGTACCAGGACTTTTGTTCTCTCAATATGCTTTAAAAAGGAATAGCCAAGGCCGATTCCCTGGGATGCGCCCTCGATGAGGCCCGGGATATCCGCCATAACGAATCCCTGTCCCTCGTTTAAATCCACAACTCCGAGATGGGGGTTGAGGGTGGTAAAATGATAGTTGGCAATCTTCGGTCTTGCGTTGGATACCCGTGAAAGCAGCGTGGATTTGCCCACATTAGGGAAACCTACCAGTCCGACATCGGCAATTACCTTAAGTTCCATCTGGATCCATAGCTCCTGAGCCGGCTGTCCCGGCTGGGCATATTTCGGAACCTGCATCGTGGAAGTGGCGAAGTGCATATTTCCAAGGCCGCCCTTGCCGCCCTTTAATATGACCTCACGGCGGTTCTCGCCGGACATATCGGCAATTACCTTGCCTGATTCAAAATCCTTGATAACCGTGCCTTCCGGAACACGGATCACCAGGTTCTGTCCATTTGCACCGTGGCAGCGTTTCTTACCGCCCTGTTCCCCGTCTTCTGCAACATATTTACGGACATGACGAAAATCAGTCAGGGTGTTGAGACCGTCATCCACTTCAAATATAATATCTCCGCCTTTTCCGCCGTCCCCTCCGTCCGGGCCGCCGGCGGCTACATAAAGTTCCCTGCGGAAGCTAACATGGCCGTCTCCGCCTTTTCCGGATTTTATAAATACTTTTGCACTATCGGCAAACATAAATTTCTCCTTTCACAGGTGCATTAAGATAACACCGTGTTCCGCACTGCGCCAAACTGCGCTCCGCTTCAC
Source organism: uncultured Clostridium sp. (assembly GCA_958349075.1). GTDB lineage: Bacteria > Bacillota > Clostridia > Lachnospirales > Lachnospiraceae > Otoolea. Next base: position 7,730 of record CATWBR010000167.1, on the reverse strand, counting down.
AGGTGTGTTTCAATGCCGGGCGCAGGAAACCTCCGCCGGACATTTAATGAAAAAACAGCTCCATACATTATGGTATGGAGCTGTCTGAATTATTCGTTAATTGCTCTTGGGTATACAGAAACCTGTTTTTTGTCTCTGCCCTTTCTTTCAAATCTGACAACACCGTCAACCGTAGCGAATAATGTATCGTCTCCACCGCGACCTACGTTGATGCCTGGATGAATCTTTGTTCCACGCTGTCTGTACAGAATGTTGCCAGCTAATACGAACTGTCCATCGGCTCTTTTCGCTCCTAATCTCTTGGATTCGGAATCACGGCCGTTCTTTGTAGAACCAACACCTTTTTTATGAGCGAATAACTGAAGGTTCATTTTAAACATGAGTTACACCTCCTTAAATCGGATTTTGATATATTCCTCTCCGTATGCCTCTTCTATGTTCTTAAGTCCAAGAACAAGCGAATCCATAAGGAGCTTTGATTCTTTACTGATTTCCCCGGTAAACCGGAATGTAAAATGCCCTGTCTCTTCCTCCACACTGCCGTCAAACCCGTCGTCAGTAAACTGTTCGACAGAATTCGCCATGTTGAGGGCAAGCGCTGATGCGGATGCACATATTATGTCCTTTCCGTACTCATCATAACCGGCATGGCCTTTTAATTCAATTCCCCTGGTATTTCCTTCAGAATCTGAAAATACGTTTACTCTTATCATGGTTTCAATTAAGCATTGATTTTATCAATCTTAATTTCTGTAAAGAGCTGTCTGTGACCATTCTTCTTATGGTATCCAGATTTTCTCTTATACTTGTAAACGATAACTTTCTTGCCTTTTCCTTCTTTCACTACAGTTGCGGAAACTGTAGCTCCGTTAACGGTTGGGCATCCGATCTGCATCTCACCGTTGTTAACAGCAAGAACCTGATCAAAAGTAACTGCTTCTCCAGCAGCCGCACCAAGTTTTTCAACTTTGATTACATCGCCCTCGGCAACTTTGTACTGCTTACCACCTGTTGCAATAATCGCGTACATATGGCACCTCCTATTATCATTACTCGCCAGCTTCGGCGGCTTTACGCACTTATAGCCTCGCTGTGCGGCACACTAGATTATACTAGCATTTTCCAGACTGGTTGTCAATCATTATTTTAAGAAAATTGTAACTATTCACAACCGTTATTCCGCGAGGTGTTTTCACGCGTATTTTGCCGGTTCATGCCGTAAAAGTTCATCGTTTTTCCTGATTTTACAGAATAACAGGAAGGCGACAACGGCTCCCACGCTCTCCGCCGCAATAAAGGAAACCCAGATTCCGGCCAGCCCGAAGGGTCCATGCAGAAAATAGGCCAGCGGAAGGGTGATGACAAGCTGCCTCAGTAAAAATACCGCCAGGGAATCGAGTCCGTTACCCATCGCCTGAAACATGGTCGGAAGGATGAAGCCCACCGACGCCGGAAGGAAGCTGACCGCAATAATACGAAGCGCCGGAATTCCAATCTCTAGCATCTCTTCATTTGCATGGAATAAGGAAAGCAGGGTTCCCGGCATGCTTTCAAACAGCAGACAGCCGGCCCCCATGATCAAAAGGCAGATTACGGCGCTGTATTTCAGGCAGTCTAAAAGGCGTTTTCTGGAACGGGCGCCGTAGTTGTATCCCATAATAGGCATGGCTCCCTGGGACAGACCGCTGGCCGGCATAAAGACAAATGTCTGAAGCTTATAATAGATGCCGAACAGGGAAACCGCCGTATTGGAAAACTGAATCAGAATTGCATTCAGGCCCATTACGAGAAGACTTCCCAGCGCATTCATGCAGGCATTCGGCACGGCGACGGCAAGGATCTGGCGTATGACCGAACCGTGAAAGCGAAATCCCCTGAATCGAAGTTTCACATCGTGGGGAAATACCGCCAGGACCAGGAACGAGAGGCTCATGGCAGTGAGCTGGCCGATAATGGTGGCCACGGCAGCTCCCTTAACACCCATGGACGGGCAGCCGAGGTAGCCGAAAATGAAGATCGGATCCAGGATAATATTGATAATCGCGCCGATCGCCTGCAGCGCCATTGGAAAGATCATTTTTCCCGTGGCCTGAAAAATCTTTTCGATACAAATATGAATAAACGGACCGAAACAGAAGCCGACACAAATTCTTGCATAGAGAAGGCCATCCTTCAGGATTTCCTCATCATTTGTAAACATCCTGAAAAATGGGCCGATACCGAATGCGCCGATTACCACAAATAATATGGAAGCCGCGGCGGCAAGAAGAAGGCCGTGGACTACGGCGCTGTCCGCTTCCTTCTGTCTGCGTTCCCCCAGTTTCCTGGCAATGTAGGAGTTGACGCCGACTCCGATTCCCACAGAGCAGGCAACAATCAGTGTCTGCAGGGGAAAGGCGAGCGAAACTGCCGTCAGGGCATTCTCACTGTACCGTGCCACGAAAATACTGTCCACAATATTATAAAGAGACTGTATCATCATGGACAGCATCGGAGGAAACGCCATGGATAAAAGCAAGGGAAGCACCGGCTTTGTCCCCATCTTATTTTCCTTCGCCGGTTCCGCCGCGGATGCCGCAATAGCAGTCTCTGTAATATCTGTCTTATCAGTTTCGATTGTTTCCATATTCAAACCTCCCAAATCCTATGAAATAAAAAACAGCCCTCTCCCTGCTTTGGTAACATAAAAGCAGTAAAGATGGGCTGTAAACAGCACTTGTATAAAAATCCAACCATGCCATTCTACCATAGAGAGAGGAAGCTTTCAAGTCCCTTTCAAAGATGGAAGGCGGTCCGTGCATGGTCAAGCGACTGTATCCCGGGAGTTTTCACCAGTGAAATACCAGGTTTTTTCCGTATATCCCGCTCATACTTCTTGTTCGGTTCCCTCATCTGATGTATAATGACTTCGATTAAACCCAGGAGGATGTGAATATGAAAAACAATTTACCGGCTTCCACGCAGCGCCCGTCCGGATTTTCCCTGTTTCTGCGATGCTGCTACGGATATCTTATCAACGGAATGGCCGTCCTGATTATCGGCTCCATCCTGCCTTCCCTGATGAAAGAGGGGGGACTGAGCTTTGCCGTGGCCGGCGCCATGCTGTCCTGTATGGCAGTGGGGAATTTACTGGCTTGTTTTCTCTTCCCTCTCCTTTCTTCACGGCTGGGAACCCGCCTTTCGATCGCTTCGGCAAGTTTTCTGATGCCTGTGGCCCTTTTTCTGCTGACGTTGCCACCTCCCGTGCCGATCCTTTATCTGCTGATGTTTCTCTGCGGGATTGGCAGGGGAAGTATCTCCATCATCAACAACCGGGCGGTCAATGATATCTTTGAAAATCCGGCAAAGATGCTCAATTATCTCCACTGCAGCTTTGCCGTGGGCGCGTTTCTGGCTCCGCTTGCCACGGCCATGATGATAACGGCCGGGCTTGGCTGGAGGTCCATTGTCTATATCATCACCGCGCTCTGCGCCAGCTCCGCTCTTCTTTATGGAACGGCCGATTACTCGGTTATGGAGAGCGTTCCGGAACGGCCCGCTCAAAACGTGGAATCCGAAGCTGCGGCCGAACGGCTATCCGGCAAAACACCGAAAACGCAGCCGGGAGCCGAAGGTTCTCCCACAGCCTTCCTCCGCCTCCCCGATTTTTACTGTATCAGTTTTCTGCTCTTTTTCTATCTGGGTCTTGAGAACTGCGTCAACGGCTGGTTTGTCACCTATCTTCAGAGCACCGGGCTGGTTTCGGAGGCCTACGCGTCCACCCTGGTTTCGATCACCTGGATCGTCATCATGGCAGGCAGGCTCTTCTGTGCCGCGATGCTGGGCCGGTTTTCACAGAGTCGGCTGATTCTGTTCCACTGTGTGGGGAGTCTTGTCTCTTTCCTGTTTTTGATCGGCTCCCACAGCCTGATATCCATCACGACCTCTTTAGCTGGACTTGGCTTTTTTATGTCGGGAATTTATCCTGTCTGTATCGCCGACGCCGGAATCTATATTAAGGGCTCCACGCTCGGAATGTCGATCCTGACCGCTATCTCCGCCCTCGGCGGCATAGTGGCTCCGCAGTTAATCGGACTGATTGCCGACCTCACCGGAATGGTCCAGGCCATTACCATCCTCACGGCCAGCGGTTTCTGTATGGCCGGGCTGGCCGCAATTCACCTGAAAGCTGCGCCGCATATTTTAAAGAAACGGCCTGAAGGTTATGAAATAAAAAAAAGAAACTGAGCCTTTCGGTTTTCAAACCGTATCTTCTCAATCTCTTTTATTTTAAATGTAAAGAAAAGAATCCTCTCAAACCATAAGGCCAGGTATTATTCCCTGGCCTCTTTCAGCATTTCGTAGAACGGTCTTCTCACTTTTTTTCGTGTTATCTCCACGAGTCCCAGCTTCGTCATCTCCACCAGTACGGTCTTGACCGGATCTTTCCTCAGTTCCTCCTCCAGGCGGGCCAGCAGAAGTTTCTTGTGCTCCTCTTTGGTCATGTCGATAAAATCCACAATGATGATTCCCGAAAGGTTCCGCAGGCACAACTGCCTGGCCGTCTCAGCGGCGGCCTCCAGGTTAATCTTAAGGATGGTGTCGTCCACGTTCTTCCTCCCCGTATATTTCCCGGTGTTGACGTCCACGACCGTCAGAGCCTCCGTAGGCTCAATGACAAGATAGCCTCCCGATTTCAGCCAGACCCGGCGGCCGGAAGCTTCCTCCATGGCGGCTTCCAGACTGTAAAGTTTGATCAGGGGAACCGATGAATCCTCATAAAACTTAAGTTTTACCGCATCATCCGGCTGGTTCTCTTCCAGATAGGCTTTCATCCGTTTATGGCACTCCGGTATATCCGTGACAATTGCCTTCAGACTGCCCGCATACGTATCGCGCAGTCCGGCAATGTAGGACGGCTCCGCACTCTCAAGCACGGAATAACATGTCCGGCAGGAAGCTTTTGCCATCAGCTCCTCCATTCTCCCCTTAAGTGCCAGCACCTCATTCCCGATTGTCTCTTTTGCCGCTTCCATGGCATTGGTCCTGACAATGACGCCGAAACGCTCATCCTTAAGTGCGTCCAGATATTCTTTTACTTCCTCTTTCCATTTTTCATCCCGGATTTTTACGGAAAAACCAACCTGGTTTTTCCCCATGGTAAGGACAGCATATTTACCAGTAAAATTCAGGTAACTGCTGAGGACGGGATCTTTTGTCTTCACCGCGTCCCGCGCCACCTGAACCACCAGCTCATCTCCCTGTTTGACCGTCCTGTCCGGACAGAGAGCCGGAAGACGGTCGGCAAACAGATGGGTCCTGTTTTCCGTCAGGCTGTAGTAGCCTGTCTTTCCGCCGCCTAAATCCACAAAAGCGGCATTGATATTTTTCACTATATTCTGCACTTTTCCAATATAAATGTTGCCCAGGAGGCTTCCACTCTCCTCCTGCTCCAGATTCAGGGAGCGGCACTTGCCGTCGGCCGTCAGCGCAGTCAGGATCGTTCCCCTCCATTTGGTTACAATCAGTTTATTCAATCTCGGCTCCGTATTCTTCCAATGTTTTAAATTGATGGTTCTCTTCTGCGCCCTCGTCGGCATAGACTTCCTCGCGCTGCACCTGGAACCCGTAGACGGGATATTCCTGTCCAAGGAAACTATAATAAGCGCCGATGATCTGTTCCGGTTTTACGTTGGCCGTGCTGCCGGATGAAATTTTCAAAAAGATCCGGGTATTCTCATCCTTCAGGTATGCCTCATAGATGTAAGGACGCAGATCCATGGTCTTTTCACCCTTTTTAGTCTTCTTTACAATCTCAATCGATTCGCTGCCGCAGAATTCCAGAAGGCCTTTCATGAATCCGGGGACATCCTCCGGCTCATACCCTTCCTTGAACCATACCGTATAATCGGCAGCGGCTACGAGTGACATTGCATTCTTCGCGGCGTCATCCAGCTTCCGGTAGCTCAAAACACGGAAACCTTCCGCATTTTCCCTGTTGATCCGCTCCATCATTGTGCGGGAATCCTCTGTGGAGTTCACCTCGATATCCACATACTCCCCATTGCTTAATATACCCACTCCAAGCGGGGATGCAAAAGACATAATCTGATGCGGGCTGAAGCCCTCACTGTAACGGATATCCACATCCGCCCTTCTCATCACCTTTTGAAAATAACGCATAATATCGAGATGGCCGATAAATTTTAACGGGCCTTGCTTACTGAACTTCATTCTTATTTTCATAGCAGACCCCTCCTTTATATTTTGCTACACCGCAGCCGGAACATTTTGCACGGCAGTTTGGTGTCACGGTCTCCCTGACCGCATTATTCCATTCCCGTTTTAAGAACTCTTTTGTCACACCGGCATCGATGAAATCCCATGGGAACAGCTCATCCAGACTGCGCTCCCTCACGGTGTAGAAATCAATGTCCACACCGCAGGTTTCAAATGCCTGCATCCAGATTTCATTGTGGAAATGTTCCGACCAGGAATCGTAGAGAGCGCCGCTTTTATAGGCTTCCTCCACCACGGCCGCCACCCTGCGGTCACCCCGCGCAAGGACGCCCTCCAAAACCGTCAAATCCGCCTCGTGCCAGTTGTAGCGCAGGCTCTTGTGGTTGAGCATCTCCTTCATCTTTTTATTTACAATATAAGCCCTGTCGAGAAATTCCTGTTTGGTGCACATTCTGGCCCACTGGAACGGCGTGAACGGCTTCGGGACAAAGAAGGAGGAGCTGGCGGTAACCTGAACTTTTCCATGACGTTCTTCTTTCGGAATATTATAGTATTCCTCAGCCACCTTTTCGGAAAGTTCCGCAATCCCCTCCATGTCTTCCACTGTCTCAGTCGGAAGGCCCAGCATGAAGTAGAGTTTTACGCGGTTCCATCCTCCCTTAAACGCCTGTGCAGAACCGTTCAGAATATCCTCCTCGGTCAGGCCCTTGTTGATAACGTTGCGAAGTCGCTGGGAACCGGCCTCCGGTGCAAAGGTAAGGCTGCTTTTCTTGACATCCTGCACCTTGCTCATAACATCCAGTGAGAATGCATCGATTCGCAGGGACGGAAGAGACACGTTGATTCCCTTTCCGTCGAACTCCTCGATCAGGAAGTTCACAAGTCCCTCCAACTGCGTATGGTCGCTGGAACTTAGGGAACTTAAGGAGATTTCTTCATGACCCGTGCTCTTTAACATCCTGTATGCCAGGTTTTTCAGTTCTTCCAGGCTTCTCTCCCTCACGGGGCGGTATACCATACCGGCCTGGCAGAACCGGCAGCCGCGTATACAGCCACGCATAATCTCCAGAACGACGCGGTCCTGAGTCACCTTAATAAACGGAACAATCGGTTTTTCCGGGTAGCAGGTATTCTCCATATCCATAATAAGCTGTTTCTCCACCTTGTCCGGGGCATGCGGATTGATGGGAACCATACGGTCGATGGTTCCGTCTTCCTTGTACCATACATCATAAAAGGAAGGAACATAGATACCCGGAATCTCCGCCGCCGCTTCCAGGAATTCTTTTCTGCTTCCGCCGCGCTTTTTAATCTCTTTATAGCGGTCCAGAAGCTCAAAATAAACCACCTCGCCTTCACCAATGTAGAAAAGGTCAAAGAACGTCGCAATCGGCTCGGGATTATAGCTGCACGGCCCGCCTCCGATCACGATCGGATCCTCTTTCGTCCTGTCCTGCGCATGAAGCGGAATATGGGCTAAGTCAAGGATCTGAAGGATATTGGTATAACAC
>CATWBR010000166.1 GCA_958349075.1 uncultured Clostridium sp. | reverse complement strand
AAGCGTTTCCCGCAGGAACTTTTTCTGCCCGGATTCCCCACCCGCGACAACCTAACGCCCGGGACTGAAGACTCACAACCTCCCCCCACCATTCCGCCCTCCGGCCGTCCCGGCGGCGTTCTCCTTCCTCAATAAAATCCCCATCCCACAGCGCCACCCACATAAGGAGAGGGCAGGTACACAATAAAAGTGTGCCTGCCCTATTTATAACCGCCGCTTTTGAGGGAAGCGCGGATATGGCTGATGTAGAACTGAATCGGTTGAATCGCTTAATGCATAACAAATTAAAGCATACTACATTAACGTATATTTCGTCAATCCATACTACATCAATTTATATTTCGTTAATCTGTCTTTTTACATAGCTCGTATGCAGCAAATGATGTGCCCTTGCGCTGCCCGGCTCCCCAAGATAGGTTGCATACAGCTCCTTAATGGCCGGATTCTCGTGCGATTTACGGATTGCACTGGCTTTATCTGAGTCGTACAGCACCTTGGCGCGCAGTCCGCGGATATCAACGGTATTGCGCACGTGTCCCGGCTGCTGAGGCTGTCCGCCGCCGTTTACACAGCCGCCCGGGCATCCCATGATCTCGATAAAGTGGTAGGAAGCTTCTCCGGATTTTACCTTGTTCAGGAGTTCTCTAGCATTGCCGAGTCCGGAGGCTACAGCCACCTTCACGTCCATACCAGCCACATTGTAGGTGGCTTCCTTGATGCCTGCCGTACCGCGGACATCGGTAAAGTCGAGGGCTTTTAACTCTTCCCCTGTCAGGGTCTCCACTGCCGTACGCAGCGCCGCCTCCATAACCCCGCCCGTAGCGCCGAAGATAGTGGCCGCGCCGGTGCTGAGTCCCATCGGTGTATCGTAGGAGTCGTCCTCGAGTGTGGTGAATTTGATACCGGCTTTGCGGATCATCCTGGCAAGTTCTCTCGTAGTCAGGGCAATGTCCACATCCGGCATTCCGTTTGCATCCTGATCATCACGGCCGATCTCGAATTTCTTGGCCGTACAAGGCATGATGCTGACCGATACGATGTCCTTTGGGGCAATGCCGGCCTTTTCGGCGTAGTAGGATTTTGCAATGGCGCCGAACATCTGCTGCGGCGATTTGCAGGAGGACAGGTTCTCCGTCATATCCGGGAAATAGTGTTCGCAGTATTTAATCCATCCCGGTGAACAGGAGGTGATGAGCGGAAGGACTCCGCCGTTCTGAACGCGGTCGAGGAACTCATGGGCCTCCTCCATAATTGTTAAGTCGGCGCTGAAATCAGTGTCAAATACCTTATCAAAACCCAGCATCTTAAGTGCGGAAACCATCTTTCCTTCCACGTTGGTGCCGATCGGGTAGCCGAATTCTTCCCCGAGGGCGGCGCGCACGGCGGGAGCCGTCTGGACGATCACATGCTTGGCCGGATCGGCAATTGCCGCAAATACCTTATCTGTAAAATCTTTTTCCTGGAGTGCCCCTGTCGGACAGACGGCAATACACTGGCCGCAGGAAACGCAGCTCGTTTCGCCCAGTCCCATATTGAACGCGGAACCGATGTTGGTTGCAAAACCGCGCTCATTGGCACCGATTACGCCGATGCCCTGTACATTCTCGCAGACTGCCGAACAGCGGCGGCACAGAATGCATTTGCTGTTGTCACGGAGCATGTGGGCGGCGCTGTCGTCGATCTCGGACGGCGTCTTCTCGCCGTCGTAAAAAGCTTCATCATCCACGCCCAGTTCACGGCAGAGCGCCTGAAGCTCACAGTTTGCACTGCGCACACAGGACAGGCATTTTCTATCGTGGTTGGAGAGGAGAAGCTGTAATGTTTTCTTTCTGGAGTCAAGCACCTGCGGTGTGTTGGTCCACACCTCCATGCCCTCATTGATTGGGTACACGCAGGAAGCAACCAGTGTTCTGGCTCCCTTTACTTCCACAACACAGATGCGGCATGCGCCGATCTCATTGATTTCCTTTAAGAAACACAGGGTAGGAATCTCAATGCCTGCCAGGCGGGCTGCCTCCAGGATGGTGGAGCCGGCCGGTGCGGTAACTGTCCTGCCATTGATTTTAATTGTAATATCCGCCATTTGATTCTTCCTCCTCTATTTCTTGTAAATTGCGCCGAAATGGCATTTTTCCATACATGCACCGCACTTGATACATTTTTCAGTGTCAATGATGTGCGGATTCTTAACGGTTCCGATAATGGCGCCTGCCGGGCAGTTCTTGGCACAGAGCGTACAGCCGCGGCATTTATCACGGTCGATGACGTAGGAGAGGAGAGCCTTACATACGCCTGCCGGACAGCGTTTTTCTTTAATATGCGCTTCATACTCGTCGCGGAAATAATGGAGGGTGGAGAGCACCGGGTTCGGCGCCGTCTGGCCCAGGCCGCAGAGCGAGTTGTTCTTAACGTAGTAGCAGAGTTCCTCAAGCTTGTCGATGTCCTCCATCGTAGCCTGTCCCTTTGTAATTTTAGTGAGGATTTCCAGCATACGCTTTGTGCCGATACGGCACGGCGTACATTTACCGCAGGATTCCTCAACCGTGAATTCCAGGAAGAATTTGGCGATATCGACCATACAGTCGTCCTCGTCCAGGACAATCAGGCCGCCGGACCCCATCATGGAACCGATGGAAATCAGGTTGTCATAGTCGATCGGAATATCAAAATGCTCTGCCGGGATACAGCCTCCGGAAGGTCCGCCCGTCTGTGCTGCTTTAAATTTCTTGCCGCCAGGGATTCCGCCGCCGATTTCTTCGACAATTTCACGAAGTGTTGTTCCCATCGGAACTTCCACGAGTCCCGTATTATGTATCTTGCCTCCCAGGGCGAATACCTTGGTGCCCTTTGATTTCTCAGTACCCATGGAGGTGAACCAATCGGCGCCGTTTAAGATAATCTGAGGGATGTTGGCAAGTGTCTCAACGTTATTTAAGATAGAGGGCTTTCCAAAAAGGCCTTTCTGTGCAGGGAACGGAGGCCTTGGCCTTGGTTCGCCGCGTTTGCCCTCGATGGAGGTCATAAGAGCCGTCTCCTCGCCGCATACGAAAGCGCCGGCGCCGAGGCGGAGGTCAATATCGAAGGAGAATCCGGTTCCGAAGATATCATTGCCAAGGAGCTCCATCTCGCGGGCCTGGGCAATGGCGATTTTCAGTCTCTGTACCGCAATCGGGTACTCGGCGCGGACGTAAATATATCCCTGCGTTGCACCGATGGCATAGCCTGCAATGGCCATGGCCTCCAATACGGCATGGGGATCGCCCTCTAATACGGAACGGTCCATAAATGCGCCGGGGTCGCCCTCATCGGCATTGCAGCAGACGTACTTCTGGTCGGCGTCATTTCCCTTGGCCAGTTTCCATTTGAGTCCGGTCGGGAAACCGGCTCCGCCCCGGCCGCGGAGTCCGCTGGCAAGAAGTGTCTCGATTACATCATCGGGAGTCATCTCGGTCAGTACTTTTCCAAGGGCCTCATAGCCGCCGGTACCGATATATTCCTCGATAATTTCAGGATTGATAATACCGCAGTTTCTCAGTGCAATCCTGTGCTGTTTCCTATAGAAATCCGTATCGGTCAGTGCTTTGATTCCGGCCGGTGTGACGGTCTCACTGTAGAGGAGCCTGGTGACAATACGGCCCTTCAGTAAATGTTCGGTGACGATTTCCGGGATATCCTCGTTCTTTACCATCGCATAGAAGGTGGCATCCGGATAAATGATCATAATCGGACCAAGTGCACAGAGGCCGTGGCATCCTGTCTGGACAACACAGACTTCCTCTGAGAGGCCGTTTTTATCGATTTCAGCTTTTAGGGTTTCCATAATCTGCTGGCTGCCGGAAGAAGTACATCCGGTTCCTCCGCAGACTAATACGTGTGAACGATACATCTGGCTTCCTCCTGTTTATTTGATATCTGCTGAATTTAATGTATATTTTTCTACCGGGTGGCCGCCGATTAAGTGTCTCTCCACAACCTCAGCCGCTTTTTCCGCATTCATCTTAATATAAGTAACTTTTTCTTTGCCGGGCTCCATTACTTCCACAATGGGTTCATACTGGCAGAGGCCGATACATCCGGTCTGGGTAACCGTAACTTTGCCGGTCAGGCCCTTTTCCTGTACCAGGTTGGACAGGGTGGTCAGCACAGGTCTTGCGCCGCTTGCGATTCCGCATGTAGCCATACCGACTACGACACGTGTGGAACCGGCTCCGCCTTCGCGTAAGTTTACCTGATTCTGCATCTTTTCACGGATTGCTTTTAACTCTTCAAGGCTCTTCATAGATTTTTCCTCCGTTGATGGACAGTGAAAAGTCCGCCGGGCGGGCTTTTCGTGTTACCAGGGCGGCTAATAGATGGCGCCGCCGTCAGTTTCTAGTTTGTTTTCTGTCAGATACTCCATAATATAGGAAGAGATTTCCGGTGAATCAAAGGGAAGATCCCCAAGAATCTCACGGAACTGTCTTGTGTCAAGGGTAAATGACTTTTCATTATAACGGTAGGTGTAGACAAAATCGATGTCCGGATGGTAGACAATCAGCGTATGTATGGTTGAGGTGATATCGCCGAGAGGCATCCGGTCAATATGGGATAAGACAAAGGCAGCCGTCACATCGGTCCCCCTGCCTGGAACAGAGGAGATGGTAAAGCTTCCGCCCGTGCTTTCCGCCGCATATTTGAAGAACGGAACGCCAAGCCCCACTTTGCGGGTGGTCCGGCTGGTAAAAAAAGGATCCGTCACCTGGTTTACCTGTTCTTCACTCATACCGCAGCCGTCGTCACAAATCGATATGGTCAGAAGGTCGGTTGGAAAATCGGCCTCCACTGCAATCCGCACCAGTTTTGCGCCGGCTCTTGTGGAATTTTCAGCCACATCCAGAATATTGAGTGATAATTCCGTCATCATAATCTTAATTCACTTTCCGTTTTTTAGACTGTCATTCATATTTGGCAAGGATGGCCGGGATGTCATCCACAGTCAGTCTGCCGTAAACTTCATCATTTATCATCATAACCGGGGCAAGGCCGCAGGCTCCTACACAGCGGCAGGAATCCAGTGAAAATTTGCCGTCAGGGGTGCATTCTCCGTTTGTGATGCCAAGTATTTCTTCGATTTTCTTGAAAATTTCGCCGGAACCCTTTACGTAACATGCGGTTCCAAGACAGACAGAAACCCGGTACTGGCCTTTGGGCTGCAGGGAGAATTGCGAATAGAATGTGGTTACCCCGTAAATCTTCTCAAGGGGAATGCCGGTTTCATTGGAAATCACGGTCTGCACTTCGATGGGAAGATAACCGAAGATTTCCTGCGCATGCTGCAGAATAGGCATTAAAGCGCCATCTGTGTCCTTTAAATCGGCAATGACTTTCTTTAAAGCGGCCTCCTGTTCTGGAGTGCAGGTAAAGCATACGCCTTCTTTTTTGTGGGACATGTTTTAACCTCCTTATGATTACTGAACTTTTTTAAATAGTTTAACATGGTCTTACAGAAAAATCCACAATATTTTTGTTGATAATTCCTATTTACGATGATATCCTAGATACAGGACTTTGTAAAAATAAAACAAATTTGCAGGAGGATGAGGAGGAATTATTATGATGACCGTAGAAGACGCACGCAGGGTCCTGGGAGCAAGGGTCCTGATTGGGGAAGAATACCTGGATCGGGAAGTGAGAACTGCCTGCGGCGCAGATATGATGAGTGATGTACTCGCATTTTCCAAGGATCATTCCATTCTTTTGACCGGACTCTGCAATCCACAGGTGATCAGGACGGCCGAGATGCTGGACATTGTCTGTATTATCTTTGTCCGCGGGAAAAAGCCGGATCAGCTCATGCTGGATTTGGCAAAGGAGACCGGCCTTGTTATTATGGAGACGGGACACAGGATGTTTTCTGCCTGCGGCATGCTCTATGAAGCAGGCCTGCGGGGAGGTGCAATCTGATGGATGATGTGATTACACTGCATTATAAGGTATCTCCCGATGACTTTACGAGGGCGGGAGAGGCCAGCAGTGATGTTAAGAATAAGTTAAAACAACTGGGTATCAGTCCCAGCGCCATAAGAAAAGTAGCGATAGCCATGTATGAGGGAGAGATTAATATGGTCATCCACGCCAAAGGCGGGGATATTACGGTGGGAGTGTCGCCGGAGTCCATAAAGATGGTCCTGGCCGATGTCGGACCTGGAATTCCCGATATTGAACTGGCTATGAAAGAGGGATATTCCACTGCCCCTGATGAGATCAGGAGCCTTGGCTTTGGAGCCGGTATGGGGCTTTCCAATATGAAAAAATATTCCGATTATATGGATATCCAGACAGAACTGGGAGTTGGAACGACAATAACAATGATTGTCAATGTTGCATAAAACAGTCTGTCCGGGTGAGGAGGGAAGGTTATGGATAAATTTTACCATTCCGTTCGTCTGGACCCGGAGCTTTGCAAGGGATGCATTAACTGCATCAAGCGATGCCCCACCCAGGCAATTCGGGTGAGAAACAGAAAAGCGCAGATAAACAGCAAGTTTTGTATTGACTGCGGCGAGTGTATTCGCGTATGCCCGCACCATGCAAAGCTGGCTCTTTATGATCCGCTGGATTCGTTAAAACAATATGAATATACGGTGGCCCTTCCGGCCCCGTCGCTGTACAGCCAGTTCAATAACCTGGATGATGTGAATATTGTGCTGAACGGCCTGGTTCTGATGGGCTTTGACGATGTATTTGAGGTGAGTGCGGCCGCCGAGATGGTTTCGGAGGCGACGCGGGAGTACATAGCAGCCAATTATTCGGGGGCGCCTTTCATCAGTACGGCCTGCCCTTCGGTGGTGCGTCTGATAAGAGTGAAGTTTCCTAATTTAATATCAAACCTGCTTCCCTTAAAACCGCCGATCGAGGTGGCGGCTCAGCTTGCCGTCAAGAAGGCGATGGAGAAGACAGGGCTGTCCAGGGAGAAGATCGGCATCTTCTTTATTTCCCCCTGCCCGTCCAAGGTAACATACGTCAAATCCCCTCTGGGAACGGATAAGAGCGAGGTAGACAGGGTGCTGGCGATCAAGGATATCTACCCGCAGCTGATATCATATATGCAGACGGTCGATGCCAAGGCGCCGGATATGACGGAGTCAGGCAAGATAGGAGTAGGCTGGGGAAGAAGGAGCGGGGAGGCCGGGGGCCTTTTCACGGAAAGCTACCTGGCGGCCGACGGAATCGAGAATGTAATCCGCGTGCTGGAGGATATGGAGGACCAGAAGTTTTCCAACCTGAAATTTGTGGAGCTGAACGCCTGCAACGGGGGCTGTGTCGGCGGTGTGCTGACGGTGGAGAATCCCTATGTTGCGGAAGTTAAATTAAAATGGCTTCACAAATACATGCCGGTTTCCAGGAGCCATCTGGATGAAGATGCCAGAAACTGTGTCAACTGGACCCAGCCGGTGGAATTTGAACCGGTATTCAATCTGGGCAATACGATGATGGAGAGCTTCTCCAGATTTAACCAGGTGGAGCGGATCTGCAAGAAACTACCCGGATTGGACTGCGGATCCTGCGGTGCGCCGACCTGTAAGGCGCTTGCGGAGGATATTGTGCGCGGCGAGGCGGATGAGAAGGACTGTATTTACCATTTGAGGGAGAACCTCCATAAGCTGTCCGAGGAAGTGACAATCATGGCGGACTGCATGATCGACGGGGAGAACTTTGGCGACGAGGCCGTCTATGTGCTCCGCGAATGTGTCCATAAAATTGCCGATGAGATGTCGCGTCTTGAGAAGAATGCCAGGAGGATAGAAGATGACCTTAAAAAATCTGATTGAGAAGCTTATTGAGAGCGGCCGTTTCGGGAAGGTCAGCGATGGGGCGGATCCGGAACGCGAAGTGACGGGCGTCTACTGCTGTGATCTTTTAAGCATTGCGATGGGACGGGCGCCGGAAGGCTCTGTGTGGGTGACTGTGATGGGCAACATTAACACCCTGGCGGTGGCGGCCCTGACGGATGTCTCCTGCATTATACTGGCGGAGGGCGTTTCACTCGATGAGACGGCGGCAAAGAAAGCAAAAGAGCAGGGGATTTCGGTGCTCCGGACGGAGGAGCCGGTTTTTGACGGAGCCCTGGAGATTTACAGAATGCTCGGGAGAATCTAAATGATGAATCTGTTTTATGATCTGCATATGCATTCCTGCCTTTCGCCCTGCGGAAGCGATGACATGACACCCTATAATATAACGGGAATGGCTGCGGTCAAAGGGCTGGATGTGATTGCCGTGACCGATCACAATTCCTGCAAAAACTGTCCGGCGGTGCTGGCGGCGGCGGAAGAATACGGCATATTGGCTGTTCCGGGGATGGAGATCAACACATCGGAGGAGGTCCATGCGGTCTGCCTTTTTAAATCCCTTGAGGCGGCGATGGAGTTTGACGCTTACGTCTACGAACATCTGATACCGGTGAAAAACAGGGAGGATATATTCGGAAAACAGGAGATTTACGACTGCGCCGATCGCGTCTGCGGCCATGTGGAGAATCTCCTTATCAACAGCACCGATATTTCATTCGACGGCCTGTGGGATCTGGTGCGTGCCTATGAGGGCGTCATGTTTCCCGCACATATCGACAAGCCGACAAACAGCCTGATTTCAAACCTGGGTTTTATCCCTGTGGACAGCCGGTTTACTGCGGCGGAAATAGCGGATATGGGGAAATACCACACTCTTAAAAAGAGTAATCCCTACTTGGAAAAGTGCGTCATTTTAAGCGACTCGGATGCCCATTACCTGGAAGATATCCATGAACCGCGGCTGACGCTTCCGGTAAAGGAACGGTCGGCAGAGGCTGTGGTGGATGCACTGCTCACAAGGAATGTGTCAGGTGTCAGGTGAACAGAGGGGATTTTAAGGACTGAGGATTGCCGCCGTTATAT
>CATWBR010000165.1 GCA_958349075.1 uncultured Clostridium sp. | reverse complement strand
TTACAAAACTCAACGTTATCCTGATTCAGCCTGTTACGCCAGGCATAATGCGATCAAAAAAGCGCCATATCCAACATTCCGATGCATTACTCATCTGCTGTCAGATATGACGCTGTGCTTATTCTTAAACTACAACAAACTTTCTCTTACTTTCTTTACCTCCACACAATTCCGGCCGCCCAAATACAGACCGGCATGGAAACAATCGACAGCAGAGTACTCAGACAAACCGTTTTTACGGCATATGTATAATCCGTTCCCAGCTTCTGAGCATATACGGCCACATTGGAGCCCACCGGCGCAGCCGCGGCAATCAGAAGGCTCATTTTTACCTCGGTTCCCATCCCCCGGAACAGAGACAGGAACAAAAGTGTGGCACCCGGAATAATAAAAAGGCGGGCAAGGGATACATAGTAAAGTTTTCTTTCCACGAACAACCCCTTTATATCCGTCTGCGCCAGATATACTCCCAGCACAATCATCGCAATCGGCGCGTTCAGGGCAGACAGGGCATTGATTGGCGTAAGCAGCAGCTCCGGCAGTTCTATCCCGGGAAAATATACGGCAAGACCGGCGGCAAAGCTGAGAACCAAAGGATTCGAGAGGATTTCTTTATAGTGCAGATCCATCTTCCGCCCGGCCAGGATACTCTGTCCATAAAACCATTGGAAGATGTTCAAGAATGCCACCATTCCCGCCGTGTACAGAACCGCCTCCTGACCAATCAGCGCCGAAATGAGAGGAATTCCCATAAAACCGGCATTGGAAAAGGCCGCCCCAAAATTGTCAATCGGGTTTTTCCTGAACAGAACAGCCGCAACCGCTATGGCAAGAAGGAGAATTGCGATGCCGAGCAGGACGGATCCCGCGATTGCACCGGCGCTCTGCCTGTCACCGGCCGCGCCGAACGATTTAATGATGACAGAAGGCAGAATCACATAGAGCAAAAGGTTGGCAAGTCCTCTGCTCGCCTCTTTTGATAATAATTTTTTTCTGAACAGGATGCATCCCACCGCCATGTAGATGAACATGATCACCATTTGTTTTAATATAATTACCGTACCTGCCATACCGGACCTATTCCATTTCCGCCAGTGTTTCTTTTAAAAAGGCTTCAAATTTTATACTGGATGAAATGCACAGGCGTTCCTTGGGCGTGTGATGGCAGAATCTGGACGGCCCCATGGCGACTGCATCCTCCAGCCCCAGACGGGAGCTGAGAATCCCGATTTCATTTCCTGCATGGCACGTTAACACTTCCATCTCACTGCCATTCATCTGTTTCCACGTATTCATGACCGTCTTCCTGAGCGGGGAATTCAGCCGGTATCTCCATTCGGGATATTCACTGTGAATCTTTACGTCAGCGCCCGACAGTTCCGCGGCCGCCCTTCCCTTTTCGGCGATTCTTTCACGCGTGGCCGGATAAACACTTCTTATCTCCTCCACAAAACAGATTGCTTCCCCCGTGGTTCTGAGCACCCCAAGGTTCGATGAACTCTCCACATTTCCCGTGCGTTCACTGCTCATTTCCTGTATTCCGTTGGGAAGCAGGTATGCCGTGCGGAGCAGTCGTCTGAAGCAATCGATGGTCAGGGCATTATAATTCTTTTTTCTCCCCTTTTCAATCTTCAGGTAGAGCCCCGAATCACTCTTTCCATGTACCTCCTGCAGTTCCTCGAAGTATTTGCCGCATTCTTCCTCAATCACCGTCACGCTGCGGCCGCTGCAGTGAAGCAGTACGCCTGCCTCCCTGGGAATGGCAAGTCTGGAATTGCCCCCGCTCATCTCAGAAATGGAAAATTCTTCTCCTCCGGCCTGAAGCCGTCTGAGCATGCCAATCATAAGCACAATTGCGTTTCCTCTTCCCCTGTGGATATCGGCGCCGGAATGTCCTCCAGTCAGCCCTCCGATCTCGATCCAGAGTATATCCGAATACACATCGGCCTGCTCCCGCTCCAGGGAAACTTCCACCTCCATGGCCATCCCGCCGCAGGAGCCGGCAAGCATCCTGTTGTCCGGACTGGTATCCAGGTTAATCATTCTTCTTGCATGAAAGTGATCGGGAGAAATATTCCACGCACCGCTCATATCCGTCTCTTCACACACCGTGAAAAGTGCCTCCAGCGGCGGATGGGAATGCGTTCTGTCTTCCAGGACTGCCATGATTAACGCCACTCCAATCCCGCAGTCTGCCCCCAACGATGTCCGCTTTGCAGATGTAATCCAGTCCCCCTCTACATTCCATTCAATCGCGTCTTTTTCAAAATCATGGAGCGATTCCGGTTCCTTATCACAAACCATGTCGAGATGAGCCTGGAGAAGCAGCGGGGCGGCGTCCGCATTACCACCCCTGCCCGGTTTCTTTATCACCAGATTGGAGAGGGCATCCTGGAAAACCTCCAGCCCCAGCTCGTTTGCCCATCCGTATATATAATCGCTGACCGCTTTCTCTTTGCCGCTTCCCCGCGGGATTTTGCATAATCTGTAAAAGTAGTGCAGTGTCCTGTGAGCCAGCAAAGCTTCTATTTCCTGATTTTTTTCCTCACCGGGAAAATCACCGCACTTGTTTCTATCTTCTTTCATCCGTGTTCCTCCTATATTAAAATGGTCCCAGATTAATGAACTGGGCAAACATTGTGGCTGCCACAGCAATACTGATCATAATCAAAAAGATTTTGACAATGAATTTTACCCAGGATAAATAATTAATGTTGGCGATTCCAAGACCTATCATCAGCGTGCCGCATGTCACCCACATCATATTCGAAAGCCCGTCACCTAACTGGAATGCCAGCACGGCTACCTGCTGGTTGACCCCAAGTATCTGGGCCAGCGGCGACATAATCGGCATTGTGATGGCCGCCTGTGTGGAACCCGAATTTACAAAGAAATTAATCAGCGTCTGTACAATTACCATTCCCCCGGCCGAGATAACAGGCGGAAGCTTTTCCAGCGGCAGCGCCAGGTAATACACGATACTGTCCAGAATGCTGGCTGAGTCCAAAATCTGCGTGATTGCCATGGCAAAACCGATAATCAGGCATGGGACCGCCATATCCTTGGCTCCCTTGCTGAATTCGGTAAAAATCCGGTTCAGCCCATAGCCGTTTGCGATACCAGCCAGCAGCCCTATTACAAGGAAAATGGTGGCGCACTCGGAAAGATAAAATCCCTTTGTAATGGTTCCCCAAATCAGGAATGCAAGACCGGCAAAGAAGATAATCCACACCCTGATATGTCCGCCCGTCATCGCCGTCTTTTCCGATGTATCGGAGAGAAACTCCTCCGGCACATTGGGGCTGAAGCTGTAAGCACCGTCCCTGTGCACCTTTCCGGCATAGCGGAGCATGTAAGTGAGAGCTGCAACATAAAGGATTAATGACAACGCTACTCTGTATCCGGCACCTGACGGATAAGGCAGGCCGGCGATTCCCTGTGCAACTGCAAGGTTGAACGGGTTGAGAAATCCCGCTCCGTATCCGATTGCATACCCCAGTATCATACTGCCGATTGCGGTGATAGTATCAAATCCCAGGGAAACCATAAGGACGATGATAAACGGCGCGAATGCCATCATTTCCTGGCCCATCCCAAAGGTGGAGGAGCAGAACAGAAAGAAGAACATGACGCCCGCTATCACAAACCCACGGCTCTTATCACTTTTAAACCGGACCACCATCTGACTTAATGCGGCCTCAATTGCTCCCGTGGAAGTAATTACTCCAAGCGCTCCGCCTATCAGGAGCAAAAAAGATATGATTGAAGATGCTTTCTTAATTCCTGCATCAAACGACAGCATGACGTCAATCGGCGTCGCCGCATTCTGTTCTATCTGATGATATGTGCCCGCCGCGACGATTGTCTTTCCGGTAGCAGGATCCACAATCCTTTCAAATTCCCCGGCCGGAATAAAATAACTGAGAATTGCCACCAGCACTACAAGTACAAACAAAAGTGTAAGCGGATTCAGATTAGAGAACAACTTTGTGATTTTCCCCTCTTTTTTCGTATGCATTGAATTTTCCTCCCCGTTCCCCTGAACGATATGTTTTTTGTTGCCGCGTCCCCCGCTGCGAGTTGTGAATCAGTGTTTTCAAAACGTTTTGATTTATATTGACATTGTAGCACCGGGGTATTAATATGTAAAATATTGATAAAATATCTTATCTATTCGAAAAACATATAGATGAACTTTCTTAGTTTTGTCCGGGGAAACTTTATCTATCCGTACGGAGGTCCTATGGAATTAAGACAACTTCACTATTTTATAGCAATCGCTGAGGAAGGTTCTATCACAGCTGCGGCTGCGCGGCTGCATCTGACCCAGCCGCCCCTCAGCCAGCAGTTAAAAAAACTGGAGGAGGAACTGAATGTCGTACTGTTTGAAAGGGATTCTAGAAAAGTAAAGCTCACCGACGTCGGACAGCTCTTTCTGATCCGTGCAAAGCAGATCCTGGCCCTCAGTGAGGCTGCACAGAGTGAGATCAGCGACTATGCCAACGGATGCCAGGGGACTATTTTTGTCGGCATCACGCCGACTGCAATTCCGCTGATCCTGTCTCCCTCAATCGGTGAATTTCATCGTAAATTTCCTCTGATCAATTTTGAGATTTTCGAAGGAAATACCTCTTATATCAGCGAGCTTCTGACCAAGGGAATCGTGGATATCGGAATCCTGCGTTCTCCTTTCAATACAAAGGGACTCAACTCCATCCGCAAGAAGTCGGAACCCATGGTGGCCGCCATGTCCCCCTCTTATAACTGGTCCGACGCCCTCTCCTGCTCCGTCAGGGAGCTGGATAAAAAGAAACTGATTATCTACAGGCGCTATGAAGCGCTTCTTGAGGAATCATTTGCCCAGTACAATGCCAAGCCCCATATCATATGCAAGACGGAACGTTCCTACACAGCCCTCCGGGCCGCTGAGTCCGGGCTGGGTATTGCAGTCCTGCCGTTCAGCGCCCTCCAGATGGCTCAGGATCAGTTAATTCTTAAGATTCTGGAGGATCCGAGCCTCTCCACCAGTCCCATGGCCGTATGGACACCCGACCGCTACCTTTCAAAGGCAGCGGAGGCCTTTCTGGAATACTTTAAAGAGTTGTAAATTATGCAAGCCTTATATTGTTCCCCGCCTTATGCCTCCGCGCGAGGCTTCATCGCCTGCCCAAAGGCATAACGGCATCTCCCGAGCATATAAGCGGACAACGAAAAAAGGCACTCCCAAAGCGGGAATGCCTTTTTTCGTTATCTATACTGACAGATTAAACAAGCTCTAATAAAACTTCCATAGCGCCGTCGCCCTTACGCTGGCCGATTTTAACGATTCTTGTGTATCCACCGTTACGGTTAACGTATTTAGGAGCAATCTCATCAAAGAGTTTTGCCGGCATATCTACGGATTTCGTGTTTTTCTTTCTGCCTGCTTTTGCAGTAGGAACTTCTGTGATATCATAGAAAACTTTTAACATCTGTCTTCTTGCATGAAGTCTGGATGGTTTGTCTTTCTTGATCTCTTTCTCTACTTCGTCGTAAACGGTTACTTTCTTGCCGTCAACAACTTCTTTTACCCTCTTGCCGTCTTTGTCTTTGCGTGCAACTTTTGCAGTAACTTTAACGGTTTCGAAGTTATCTTTTTCTTTAACTGCCATAGCAATTAAGCCCTCGGCGATTTTCTTTACTTCTTTAGCTCTTGCTTCAGTCGTAGTGATTTTGCCGTGGTATAACAGGTTGGTAACCTGGTTTCTAAGTAATGCTTTTCTCTGGCTGGAAGTTTTTCCCAGCTTTCTATATCCTGCCATGTTTGAATCCTCCATTATTGTGGAAGCCGGCGTCCATGCTTCTTCGGACTTACTGTCCGCCTGACTTATATTTTGTAAGCGCCCGGCTGTGCCTTTTGGTCTTACCTGCCAGGTGCTCCATGCTTTCTTCTAAACGGTAAAGATTAAGCCTCTTCGCTCGGATTGAGCTGTAAGCCTAATTCTTTTAATTTGGCAAGTACCTCTTCCAATGACTTGCGGCCTAAGTTTCTGACCTTCATCATGTCTTCCGGAGTTCTGTTGCACAGCTCCTCCACGGTATTGATACCTGCTCTCTTTAAACAGTTGTATGAACGTACGGATAACTCCAGTTCATCAATGTTCATCTCAAGCACTTTCTCTTTTTCATTGTCTTCCTTCTCTACCATAACCTCTGCGGTTCTGGCATTCTCAGAAAGGTCAATGAACAGATTTAAATGCTCACTGAGAACTTTAGCTGCCAGGCTGACTGCCTCATCAGGAGCAAGAGTTCCGTTTGTAAACACATCCAGTGTCAGTTTATCGAAGTCGGTAACCTGGCCTACACGGGTATTCTCAACGGTCATATTGACACGCTCTACAGGTGTATAGATGGAATCTACAGCGATCATTCCGATTGGAAGTTCGTCGTTCTTATTCTTGTCTGCGCTGATGTAGCCGCGGCCCTTGGTGATGTTCAGTTCCATATAGAACTTACTGTCCGTACCGCCGCTCAATGTGGCAATTACCTGCTCAGGGTTTAAAATCTCAATGTCAGAATCAACCTGGATATCAGCGGCCGTTACGACGCCTTCTCCTTCGAACTCGATATAAGCGGTCTTCGGCTCATTCGTTTCGCTCAGATTCTTAATTGCCAAACTTTTGATGTTCATAATAATCTCAGTTACGTCTTCCTTTACACCGGGAATAGAACTGAATTCATGCAAAACGCCATCGATTTTCACTTGACTTACTGCTGCGCCAGGCAAAGAAGAGAGCATAATTCTTCTTAAAGAATTTCCTAAAGTAGTTCCATATCCTCTTTCGAGTGGTTCAACTACAAACTTGCCATATCTTTTGTCTTCTGAAATCTCAGCAATTTCAATTTTCGGTTTTTCAAAATCGAACACTATAGCCCCTCCTTTTGGGAACTTTTATTGAGGGTCTGCCATACTCCATAAGCTAAGAGAAGATAATCTGTTAGATGTCTGCCGAATGCAGAACCATAACGATATTGCCGCTGTACGGCCCCGAAGGACCGTACAGCAACAGTGATTTTTAGTCAGCTCTTAATTATTTGGAATATAACTCGACGATAAGCACTTCATTTACAGGAACATCAATTTCGTCTCTGGTTGGTAACTCTTTAACGACACCCTTTAAGTTTTCAGCGTCAGCCTCTAACCATGCAGGTACCATTCTTCCGGCTGTTACATCAAATATATCTTTATATCTCTGTGAAGTTTTGTACTTCTCTTTGATCTCGATTGTGTCACCAGCTTTTACGCGGTAAGACGGAATGTTTACAGGCTTTCCGTTAACCAGTACATGCTTGTGATCTACGATCTGTCTTGTCTCTTTTCTCGTACGGCCAAAGCCCATTCTGAATAATACATTATCCAGTCTGCACTCCAGAAGGATCATAAGGTTGGTACCAACCTGTCCGGACATTCTGGAAGCTTTTGCATAATAATTTCTAAAAGGTTTCTCTAACACACCATAGATGAATTTTGCTTTCTGTTTCTCTCTTAACTGAAGACCATACTCGCTCATCTTTCTGTTGGTTCTCTTTAACTCTCTCTTGGATTTCTTGTCGATTCCTAAATAAACCGGATCCAGGTCAAGAGATCTACATCTTTTAAGTACAGGAACTCTATCTACTGCCACTTTACTTGCACCTCCTAATTAGACTCTTCTACGTTTTGGTGGACGGCATCCGTTATGCGGAACCGGAGTTACGTCCTTAATGCTGGTTACTTCAAGACCACATGCCTGAAGGGCACGGATTGCTGCTTCACGGCCTGATCCCGGACCTTTTACCATAACGTCTACTGACTTTAAGCCATGGATGAGAGCTGCCTTTGTAGCAGTTTCTGCAGCCATCTGAGCTGCATATGGAGTAGATTTCCTTGAACCTCTAAATCCCAGACCGCCAGCACTTGCCCATGACAATGCATTACCCTGAACATCAGTTAAGGTAACGATTGTGTTATTAAAAGATGACTGGATGTGCGCCTGTCCGCGTTCAACGTTTTTCTTTACACGCTTTTTTGTCACTTTTTTACCAGTTGACACTTTTTTAGCCATTTTAAACTAACCTACTTTCTTCGATTATTGAATCCTGGTAATTAATCAGTTCCTTCATAAATTACCGCCTCGCGGAATTTTGTCGACCGAATAATTTACGTTTACTTAAAAACTTAACCTGATTCACAACTTATTTGTTACCAATTATTATTTCTTCTTGTTCGCTACTGTCTTTCTCGGTCCCTTACGTGTTCTTGCGTTTGTCTTAGTCTTCTGACCGCGAACAGGAAGGCTCTTTCTATGACGAATTCCTCTGTAGCATCCAATCTCCTGAAGTCTCTTGATGTTCATAGCGATTTCTCTACGTAAATCACCTTCAACAACCTGACTTTCAGTGATGACTGCTGCGATTCTCTTAACTTCGTCGTCAGTTAAATCCTTAACACGTGTGTCAGGATTAACGCCAGCCTCTGCAAGAATACGGCTTGCACTTGTTCTACCGATACCGTAGATGTAAGTTAAACCGATCTCGACGCGTTTTTCTCTTGGTAAATCAACACCTGAAATACGAGCCATGTGTGTAGTACACCTCCATTAGTTTTTTCTTTACTTCTTTGAGTTGAGTTAAATGTATTATGCCATTCCATGTAAACCCTGAATAGTTATGAACAACTTATCCTGGTGGTTCATATAGAAAGCCGTGCGAAAAAATCAGGCAGACAAATGCTTATCAGCCCTGTCTTTGTTTGTGCTTTGGATTTTCACAGATTACTCTGATACTGCCTTTTCTTTTAATGATCTTGCACTTTTCGCAAATTGGTTTTACTGATGATCTAACCTTCACAGCAATTCTCCTTTCCATACATATACCTAAAATCCTTTAGATATATAG
>CATWBR010000164.1 GCA_958349075.1 uncultured Clostridium sp. | reverse complement strand
ATTCATAACATTATGGATATGCTATCATTCTGCAGAAAAATAGCTGTCACAAAAGGGGAAACATGTAATGTAAAAGGAGGGTATTATATGTCACAGGCGGTTATTACATTGATTGTATTAGCAGTTATGGCTGTAGGGTTTGTTACAGAGATTTTGCCTCTGGCAGTTATTTCGATCGGGGGCGCCTTTGTTTTATCTTTGTTTGGAATCGTCCAGAAGACCGATGTTTTTTCTGCGGCCTCAGGTTCCACCTGTATTCTGCTGGCAGCGACAATGATAATCGGAGGAGCTATTTTCCATTCCGGGCTGGCGGACAAGCTGAGTAAAAAAATAGTAAGGGTCACCGGAACCACGGAAAACGGAATTATGCTGGCTACAATGTTTGTGGCTCTCACATTTTCATCTGTCTGCAGCGGTACTTCGGTTGTTGCCATGATGCTGCCGATTGTCATAGCCATGAGCATGCAGGCGGGGGTCTCAATTTCCAGGCAGATGATTGTACTGTCTTTTGCATCCAGCATCGGATGTAACCTGACGTTAGTAGGCGCGGCCAGCAATGTGAGTACGGCCGGTATGATTGAAGAAATGGGAATCGATTTCCTTTCGTTTTTTGAGCTGGGTAAGGTCGGCCTTCCGCTCTGTATTGCATTTGCCGTCTACTTTATGACAATCGGCAAAAAGACATTGAGAAATCCGAGACCGGTAAACAGAGAGTATCTGGACGACCTGGTAGCAACCTCGGGTGGAGAAGCCGTTTTTAGCAAAAAGAAGGCCGCCATCACCGCGGTTATTCTGATTATCACATTTGCAGCCATGGCGGCAGATAATAAGTCGTTTCCCATGTATTATATAGCGGCTTTGGGCTGCCTGATCCTAATTCTCACCGGCTGCCTGACGACGAAGGAGGCGGCAAGAGCGGTAGACTGGGATACAATTTTTATCGTAACGGGAATGTCGGCCGTGACAAAGGCAATGACCGCCAGCGGAGCCGGAGCCATGATTGCCAATGCGGTTACCCGTATGATGAATACTTCCACCGTTCTTCTGGTGACACCGCTCTTTATACCGATTGCAGTTTCTATTGGAATGAATCCGGTGGCGGCCGGTGTGGCTATCTGTGTGGGTGCATCTTCTCCGTTCCTTACCCCGGTCGGTTCCCCTACCAATACGCTGGTTGTGAAACCGGGTAACCTGCAGTTTATGGATTTCTTTATTCCGGGCCTGGGACTCACAATTTTGTCGGTAGTTATCAGTATGATTGTGATTCCGATATTCTGGCCGCTTTGAACCTGCGCATAGATAAGTAAATAATAATAAGTGTAAAACCGGGAGAATAAACAGATGAATGGAACGCGAAAAGTGGTTTTGGCAGGGGCATGCCGTACCCCGATTGGAGTGATGGGAGGGGCATTGGGTCTCGTCCCGGCGGCCCGGCTGGGTGAGACGGTTATAAGGGAAGCGATGAGACGGGCCGGAATCCGTCCGGAACAGGTGGATGAAGTATATATGGGGTGCGTGATTCAGGCGGGGCTGGGACAAAACCTTGCGCGGCAGGCGGCTGTCAACGCTGGGATTCCGGTGGAAGCGCCGGCTGCAACGATCAATGTGCTCTGCGGTTCCGGCCTTCACTGTGTCAACCTGGCGGCCAAGCTGATCCAGGCCGGCCATGCCGATATCATTGTGGCAGGGGGAGCCGAGAGCATGACGGGAGCCCCTTATCTGATCCGACAGGGACGCATGGGCTACCGCATGGGAAACGGAGTGTTGGAGGATTCCATGATTTGCGATGCGTTGACCGATGCCTTCGGCGGGTACCATATGGGAATTACCGCTGAAAATATAGCGAATGAGTGGGGAATCAGCCGTAAACAATTGGA
Organism: uncultured Clostridium sp.; assembly: GCA_958349075.1. Taxonomy (GTDB): domain Bacteria; phylum Bacillota; class Clostridia; order Lachnospirales; family Lachnospiraceae; genus Otoolea. The sequence goes on along the minus strand of CATWBR010000164.1, from coordinate 7,145 downwards.
TGAATTCGCCGCCGGAAGCCAGGAGAAAGCATGCGCGGCCTGCGAGAGCGGCCGGTTCAGGGATGAGATTGTTCCGGTTGAAGCTGGTAAAGGAAAGAATACGGTCATGGTTGAACGGGATGAGGCTCCAAGGTACGGCACCACGGCGGAGAATATTTCAAGGTTAAAGCCGGCGTTTAAACAGGACGGTATTGTGACGGCGGGAAATTCCTCGGGTGTCAATGACGGAGCCGCCGCGGTAGTGGTGATGAGTGAGGAAAGAGCCAAGGAATTAGGTGTTCCGGTACAGGCAGTCTGGACAGCCGGTGAACTGGCGGGAGTGGAACCCAGAATCATGGGGATCGGTCCGGTGGCGGCTACCAGGAAAACACTGCAGCGTGCCGGGATGACTATGGAACAGTTTGATTTAATAGAGGCAAATGAGGCGTTCGCTGCGCAGTCCGTCGCGGTGCAACGTGATTTGGGAATTAAAAAGGAAATACTGAATGTCAATGGAGGGGCAATCGCTCTGGGGCATCCGGTGGGGGCATCCGGCTGCCGTATTCTTGTTACCCTCATACATGAGATGATAAAACGCGATGCAAAAACAGGGCTGGCCACGCTCTGTGTGGGAGGCGGCATGGGATGTTCGGCGGTGATTCACAGAGAATAAAGATCAAAAAGAGTGGGGCAGGAGGCATATTATGGCTAATAAGTTATGCACATTAGAAGAGGCAGTCGCAACATATGTGGAGGACGGTGACTGTATTGCATTCGGAGGTTTCAGTACAAACAGAAAGCCCTTTGCGGCGATTCATGAAATTTTCCGCCAGGGAAAGAAAGATTTTATTGCATTCGGAGGAGCGGCGGGCGGTGACTGGGATATGATGATAGGTGAGGATAGGGTGAAAGTCTATATAAACTGCTATACCGCCAATTCAGGAGTTACCAATGTGGGCAGGAGATTCAGAAAAAAGATTGAGGATGGAGAACTGACCTTCGAGGATTATTCCCAGGATGGTATTATGCTGATGCTGCATGCGGCGGCTCTGGGCCTTCCCTATCTGCCGTTCAGGGCGATGATGGGATCGGATATCGCACGCAAATGGAGAATCAGCAGGGAGGAGAGAATGAAAATAGAAAAACTCCCGGATGATAAATTCGTGATGCTTAATAATCCCTTTAAACCCGGTGAAAAGGTGATGGCGCTTCCGGTTCCGGAAATCGATACGGCAGTTATTCATGTACATAAGGCGTCCCCGGACGGGACAAGCATTATTCTCGGGGATCTGTTCAGTGACGTGGATCTGGCAATTGCAGCGAAAAAGGTAATTGTAACCTGCGAGGAACTGGCGACAGAGGAGGAGATCAGAAGAGATCCAACGCTGTGCAGTATGCCGGGATTTGTAGTGGATGCCGTGGTGCATACGCCCTACGGCGCGCACCCGACGCAGCTTTACGGTTATTACGATTATGATACTCCCTATTTAAAAGAGTACGACGCGGCCAGCAGGACGGACGAAGGATTCAGGGAATTTATGGACAAATATGTTTACGGCGTCAAAAATCACAGGGAGTACATTGACAGAATCGGGGCGGGGCGTCTGGCAGACCTTAAGGTGACTCCCGGATACGGCTATAAAGCAGAGATTGGGAGGGAGGCATAAATATGTCGGTTCACATGAAATATACTAATAAGGAGATGCAGGCGGTTGCAATCGCGCGTTTTATAAAGGACGGACAGATTGTAATTGTGGGAACCGGCCTGCCACTGATCGGGGCTTCGGTTGCAAAACGCGTGTATGCCCCGGGGTGTTATCTGATTGTTGAAAGCGGGCTGATGGACTGCTCCCCGCTTGCGGTTCCCCGCTCGGTCGGAGATCTCCGGTTCATGGCGCATTGCAGCACACAGTGGACGAATGCGGCGTTTGTCGGAGTGGAGGCTAATGAGTGGCTTCATCAGAAAGAGCGTCTTGTTGCATTTATCGGGGGAGCCCAGATAGATCCTTACGGAAATATCAATTCCACCTGTATCGGCGATTACTATCATCCCGAAACCAGATTTACCGGTTCAGGAGGAGCTAACGGCATTGCAACCTTCTGCAATACCATTCTCATGATACAGCATGAAAAGAGGAGATTCGTGGAGCAGGTGGATTACGTAACCAGTCCGGGATGGGTAGACGGACCCGGAGGGCGGGAGCGGGAAGGGATTCCCGGGAACAGAGGCCCTGTTGCGGTCGTAACGGATAAGGGAGTGATGAAGTTTGATGCAGAGACGAAACGGATGTATCTGGCCGGTTATTATGAGACGTCCTCCCCGGAGGAGATTATTGAGTGTACAGGATTTGAAATCGATACATCGAGGGCAGAGAAGTTAAAACCGCCGGAGCAGGAGGTGATTCGGATAATACGGGAGGAGATTGATCCGGAACAGGCGTTTATCAAGGTACCGTCGGAGTAAAAAGGAGGCACACAGATGGGAAATTATTCGATGGCCCGTTATTTCAGAAAGATGCCTGTGGTGGGAAATCCGATGCAGGCGGCAGATTCAGAAAATGAGGCGGCTATCCGGGAGATAGAAAAAAAGATACATGGATCAATAGCACGGGTGCTGGCCGATGGCCGCCCGGATGAATCATTAAATGACGCGGGGCAGATGACGGCAATGCAGAGGATTTTAGCCCTGATCGATCCCGGCACATGGTGCCCCTTGAATTCCCTGTTTAACCCGATGGACAACCGTAACGGCTCCACCAGCATTGTAAAAGGACTTGCGAAAGTGGAGGGGCGGTGGGTTATGATTATTGCCTCCGACAATAAAAAGATTGCAGGAGCCTGGGTGCCGGGACAGGCGGAGAATCTGGTAAGGGCTTCCGACACTGCGAAAAGGCTTAATATTCCGGTCGTATATCTCATCAACTGCTCCGGGATAAAACTGGATGAGCAGGATAAGGATCTGTTCGCAAACCGGCGGGGCGGCGGCGTTCCATTCTACCGGAACTCTGAACTGGAACAGATGGGGATTCCCGTAATTGTCGGAATCTATGGAACCAACCCTGCGGGAGGAGGCTATCACTGTATCAGCTCCACGATTCTGCTGGCGCATAGGGAGGCTAATATGGCGGTCGGAGGGGCCGGTATCCTCGGAGGGATGTCTCCGAAGGGATATGTGGACATGGAAAGTGCCAGGCAGTTGATAGAGGCCCAGGCTTCCCGGGAGGCGAAGCTGCCGCCCCCGGGTACCGTGGACATCCACTATGGCAAAACGGGATTTTTCCGGGAAGTCTATGATGATGAGTACGGCGTGCTTCTGGGAATCAGGGAGTATGTTTCGTGTCTGCCGGCCTACAAATTAAAATTTTTCCGTGTGGACGACCCGAAAAAGCCTCTTCTGCCGAGAGAAGATCTCTATACGCTGATTCCGGTAAACCAGAAGAGGCCTTATAACATCTATGATATTATCGGCCGTCTGACCGACGGAAGCGAGTTTATGGAGTATAAAAAAGGATACGGTCCGGAACTGGTGACCGGAATTGCCAAGGTCAACGGATTGCTAATCGGGTTGGTGGCCAATGTACAGGGAGTTTTTCTTAATTATCCGGAATATAAAGACAGTCCCGCCGCAATAGGGGGGAAGTTGTACCGGCAGGGGCTTGTAAAGGTCAATGAATTTGTGACGCTTTGCGGCCGTGACTGTCTGCCGATTGTCTGGCTGCAGGATACAACCGGGATCGATGTGGGGAACGAGGCAGAGGAAGCGGAACTTTTGGGGCTTGGACAGTCACTGATATACTCGATCAATAAGGCGGATGTTCCTATGCTGGAAATTACACTAAGAAAAGCCAGCGGAGCGTCCCACTACATACTGGGAGGGCCGCAGGGAAATAATACCAACGCCTTCTCGCTGGGAATTGCAACCACGGAATATTACACCATGAACAGCGAAACGGCGGCCACTGCCATGTACTCCAGGCGTCTTGTCAAAGAGGACAGAGCCGGTCATGATCTTCAGCCGGTAATCGATAAAATGAACGCGCTGATTAAAGACTGGCACGAAAAATCGAGGCCGGAATACTGTGCCAGGAGAGGTTGGGTGGATGAGGTTGTGGATCTCCCTGAGATGAGATGCTATATTCAGGCTTTCACGGAGGCATCTTATCAGAACCCGAGAGAGATCTGCCCGTTCCATCAGATGCTTCTGCCGCGTTCCCTGTATGATTTCGATACCTGTAAAACACGAGGATAAGGAGGAAATTATGCCAGGAACTGAGGAAATAACAGAGAATGTTAAAAAACCGGCAAAGGTAAAGCTGCGTGAGATTATAGATAAAATATATGAGGAGGCATGGGCCGCAAAGGAGAGGGGAGAACCGGTCGGCTGGTCTTCCTCAAAATTTCCGGCGGAGATTGCTGAGACACTGGGGCTGAAAGTATTGTACCCGGAGAGCAATGCGGCTGGAATCGCGGCAAAGCATGGTGGGCAGAGGGTATGTGAGGAGGCGGAGAAACTGGGGTATTCCAATGATATCTGTGCTTATGCCCGTATCAGCATCGCCATGGCAAACGGAGCAGATTGCTTTGAAAAACCAATGCCGATGCCGGATTTTCTGCTTTGCTGTAATAACATCTGTAACTGTATGACAAAATGGTATGAAAATCTTGCACGTATCCGCAATATCCCCCTGATTATGATCGACGTTCCCTTCAGTAACACGGTGGAGGTGCCGAAAGAGCAGGTGGAATATATGAAAGCTCAGTTTGACGATGCAATCCGGCGGCTGGAACAGATAAGCGGGCGAAAGTGGGATGAGGAGAGATTCAGAAAAGTATGCAAAACATCCAACCGGGTGGCAAAGGCCTGGTTAAACGCCTGTTCCTATTGCCGTTATGAGCCGTCTCCGCTTAATGGCTTCGATCTGTTCAACCATATGGCCAATGTGGTCCAGGCGAGATGTCTTGAGGCGTCGGCGGAGGCGTTTGAGAAATTGGGGGAAGAATATGCTGCCGCGGTGAAAAATCATACTTCCACCTGGCATTACAATGAAAAATACAGGATCATGTTTGAGGGAATTCCATGCTGGCCGGAACTGAAAAAGTTGTTTAACCCGCTAAAGGAAAAGGGAATGAATACAACCGCCGTGGTTTATGCGCCGGCGTTCGGCTTTGTATACAGTAATATGGATGAACTGATGCGAGCTTACTGCAAAGCACCAAACTCCGTGTGTTTTGAAACGGGAGTCAGATGGCGTGAAGAACTATGCAGGGAGAATCATGTGGATGGAGTTCTGGTCCATTTTAACAGAAGCTGTAAGCCGTGGACCGGGTATACGCCGGAAATGTCCCGCCGTCTTCAAAATGATTTGGGAATTCCGGTGGTGTCCTTTGACGGAGATCAGGCGGATCCGAGAAATTTTGCGGAGGAACAGTATAAAACGCGGGTGGAAGGGCTGTATGAATTGATGGAGGAAAAGAAAAGGGGAGGCGGGAAAGATGGAAATGAGACTGGAGGAGCTGTTTAGCCGTTTTAAGGATGCGGCGGAGCATCCGGGAAAGCTGAAGGAGCGGTACATTGAGCGGGGAAAGAAAGTCATTGCCTGTTTTCCGTATTTTGTACCGGAAGAACTGATTTTTGCAGCCGGTATGGTGCCCATGGGACTCTGGGGCTGTAAGGGAGCACCCGTCAGGGCAAAAGAATATTTCCCCACCTTTTTTTGTTCTGTTGCACAGATGGGGATGGAGATGATTCTGAACGGAACGCTGGACGGCATATCCGGAGTCGTCTGTCCGAGCATTTGTGACACGCTGCGGCCGCTGACGCAAAATTTAAAGTCGTCCGGCCGGTATCCCGTAATTTTCCTGGCCCATCCCCAGAACCGAAAAAAAGAATATGGAGTCGTGTTCTGCCGTTTTCAATATGAAAATATGAAACAACACCTGGAAGAGATTGCCGGCTCACCGATTACGGATGAATCAATCCATGAGGCCATCCACATATATAATGAAAACCGTGCCGCCTGCCGCAGATTTGTCCGGCTGGCAGGCCTTCACCCGGAGGCTGTCTCCGCGGTAATGAGGGGCAGGGTGCTTAAATCACGTCATTTTCTCGAAAAACCGGAGCATACTCAGCTGCTTTGCCGGCTCAATGAAGAACTGGAGCGGCTGCCGGTCCGTGAGTGGGATGGAACCAGGATTGTTCTGTCCGGGATCTTGGCGGATCACGAAAACCTTCTAAAACTTTTTGATAAATATAAGATTGCTGTTACCGCCGATGATTTGGCTCATGAATCGAGAGGCTTCCTCCGGGATGCAGCAGAGGACGGCGATCCGATGGAGGCTCTGGCCAGACAATTTTCCGCACAGGACAATGATACCGTACTTTACGCCCCGGAACTTGACGGGCGGCAGGAACATATCGTCCGCCTGGTGAAAGAAAGCAAGTCCCAGGGAATAGTTATTGCCATGATGAGTTTCTGTGATCCGGAAGAACTTGAATACCCGTCTCTTAAGCAGAGACTCGACAGGGAAAAAATACCGTCACTGGTTCTGGGATATGATCATCAGATGACGGATTTCGGCCAGGCGGAAACTGCGCTGCAGGCTTTTAAGGATGTTCTGGAAATGGAAAAATAGTCTGCTATTATAACGGCAGGAGGGAAATTTTATGTATACATGCGCAAACTGTAAGGCAGCGGCCTGTACGAAGGGAATCAGGGAAGGCCTGCCGAAGAATTGTCCGATGAATGATGAAAAATGGATGCGGGACAGGCTTGAAGCATACGCAGAACCGGAAAACCATGACTTTTATATCCGCTCGACGGCAGTGGAAGGAAAGGGATACTGCCGCTGGCCGAGAGTCAGGGAAACACTGGAGTTTTGCAGGGATATGGGCTACAAAAAAATCGGAATCGCATTTTGCAAAGGCCTCCATAAAGAGGCGGAGGTGGTGGCAAATCTGTTCCGTCTGGAAGGTTTTGAGGTGGTTTCGGTCATCTGTAAGACGGGCGGTTTCCTGAAAGAAACCGTGGGCATTCCGACGGAGGCGAAGATTAACCCGGATAACCGGGAGATTATGTGCAACCCGATCGCCCAAGCCGGTCTTCTGAACAGGCAAAATACGGAATTTAATATTGCAATCGGCCTGTGCGTGGGGCATGATTCTATGT
>CATWBR010000163.1 GCA_958349075.1 uncultured Clostridium sp. | reverse complement strand
GCAGTGTATCATGCCGTAATAAGAAATACAAGAAAAATATTGTGATACTGTAAAAATAACTTGTTTGAGTTTGGCGTTTGAATTATATATGATAATTGTAACGGCTGGGGTAAGGATGTACATCGAGAGGTTTAACACAAGATGGAGGGGAAGTTATGGTTGATACAAATGAAAAAATGAGTTGGATGAATGTTATCAAAATTGCCGGCGTTTTTGTGTCGTGGGCAATCGGATCGGGTTCTGTTACCGGCCAGGCATCACTGCAGTATTTCTGCGGTTACGGCATATGGGGATATGCGGGAATCGCAATAGAAGCGCTGCTGCATCTGTTTCTGTTGATTTCTTTTTTTAAACTGGGCCACAAAAAACAGTTTAAGAGCCCGCTTGATATTTTTACGTACTACTGCGGAGATAAGGTTGGAAAGGTATTCCAGCTTCTGGCAATGGGACTTTTGTATTCCGCTCCCGTTGTTATGATCTCCGGGTTCGGCGCGGCGCTTAACCAGCACTTCGGCATGCCGTCGCGTCTGGGTTCCGTTCTGCTTGGAATTCTATGCCTGGTTACAATTCTTCTTGGACTTAAAAAGCTGGTTGACATTATCGGCAGCATCGGACCGTTCATGATTGTCCTGACAATCGGAACCGGTATTTATTACCTGACACAGCATATGGGCGGAGTTGCCGCAGGAATCGAGATGGCGCCGACCCTGAATCTTTCGAGAATTGCACCTACATGGTGGCTGGCCGGTTTATATTACACCACCTGTACACCGTTGCAGTCGGCTCCGTTCTTTTCGGCAACGGCTAAGAGCTTTAAAGTAAGAAAGGAACTCGTTTACGGTGCAATCGTGGGCGTCATTTTCTACGCGGCGGCCGATATCGTTATGGCATCAGCCCTTTTTGCCAACATCGAGGAATTCAGCACAATGATGATTCCAAATCTCTATCTGGCAAATACGATTTCCCCGATTCTAGGATTTGTCTTTATCATTGTTATTTTTATGGCGATTTTCTCGTCATGCGTGCCGTCCATGTTTACGCTCTGCGCATCGTTCTGCGAGGAGAAAACACCGGCTTACAACAAGTTTGCGGTCATCCTGGTAATTGCATCCGTTCTCTGCTCCATGCTTCTTCCGTTTGACAAACTTCTGGGTTTGGTATACGGCGTATATGGCGTGCTTGGCGGTATCTTCGTATTATTTATGATAGCAAAACAGATTCAGGAGAAAAAAGCAGCATAACGGTTCAGCAGAAAGTGATAAGTTCACAGGAGGTAAGATGGAGCAATTTAAAATAGCGCTGGTTCAGTCATCGTGGGAGTTGGGGGACGTGAAAGCCAATGTCCGCAAGGCGGAAGAAAAAATCCGTGAGGCGTGCAGGGAAGGGGCCGATTTTGTCTGTCTGCCCGAAGGATTTAATACGGGATATTACTGTTTTGACTATGAGACGATGAAAAATGCGGCAGAGGCTCTGGATGGAGAAACAATTACTAAGATGAGGAGTCTGGCAAAGGAGCTGGGAGTGCATCTCCTGGCGCCGATTATGATGACGGCCGGCACCGGAATTGTCGAAAACACGGCGGTTCTGATTGACGATGAGGGCGCAGTGCTCGGCCATTATTCCAAATCCCATCTGGTAGGGGCGGAACAGCTTCATTTGAACAGGGGGAGAAAATTTCCGGTATTCCGGACAAAGTACGGAACCGTCGGCATTGTAATCTGCTACGATATCTGTTTCCCGGAGACAACCCGTATCCTGGCGCTTGAGGGAGCGGATCTGATTCTGTGTCCGGCGGCATGGAGGGACGGATCTTATTTCAGGGACTGGCTGAACCAGGTGACGGAGGTGCGTGCACTGGACAACAATGTCTTTGTGGCCCTGGTAAACTTCACGGGAGAACTGCCCGATTCGCCGTTCTGCGGATGCAGCCAGGTAGTAAGCCCGATTGGAAAGGTGCTGGGGAGATGTTCACCGGATCGGGAGGAGATTCTCTATCAGGATATTGATATGAGCATGGTGCACAAAGCGCGGATGGGAAATACGGTGATGATCGACCGTCATCCGGAATTATATTCACGTATTACCGAATAGCGGACTCCTGTTTAAAATAGCGGGAGGACAGCAGAAACGAGATATTGAAAAGCCGGTGATTCCATACATTCATGGAGGCCGGCTTTTATCATTTTATAGTTACCGGCTGCGATTCATTGGCAGTGAAGGGCTTATGGAGCGCGCCTTTAGATGCTCACCGTTGGGCGGAAGGGAGATATTATGGAACAGGAAAGGACAGAGCAGGTAAAGGAATTGATGCGTGGAGCCTACGATCTTCACGTACACCCGGCGCCGTCGGCGTTTTGCCGGGCGCTGGATGACTGGGAGCTGATGCAGGAGGCTGACGGGGCGGGGATGGCCGGAGTCCTGATTAAATCACATTACGGGTGCACGGCCGCCAGGGCCGGAACGGTCAACCGAAAGAGCGGCTGCCGGACAAGAGCATACGGCGGTCTGGCGCTCAACTGGCCTACGGGAGGGCTGAATCCCTACGCGGTGGAAAACTGTCTCCACGAGGGAGGAATTCTCGTATGGATGCCCACCCGGGACGCCGGGCACTGCCTGGAATTCGGGCCGATGCCCGGAGATTTTTTCAGCCGGCCGGGTATCACGATTCTGGATGGGGAGGGAAAGATTCTGCCCCAGGTTTACGAGATTATGGACATCGTTAAAAAATATGGAGCATATCTTGGAACCGGGCACCTGAGCCGGGAGGAATCGGTACGGCTCTGCCGTCTTGGAAGAGAGCGCGGGGTGAATATGGTACTGACGCATCCCGAGTGGAGCAGGACCAGGCTCGGCGGCGCCGTGCAGGCGGAACTGGCCTCCCTGGGGGTTGTGATTGAAAAGAACTGGGTTAATCTGGCGGAGGGCACCGTGACCGCGGAAGAAATGGCTGCCAATATTCGTCTTTCCGGGGTGGAGCACACATATATTGCAACGGACAGGGGCCAGAAGGGATTTGAACATCCGGCCCGCGCAATGGCTCTTTTCATGGAGACGCTTCTCGGAGTCGGATTCAGCGAAAAGGAAATTATCATGATGTCCCATACCGTGCCGTCATACATTGCGGGCCGGCAGGCAGTGTTTTAGAAACCACAAGTGAAAACTTGTTTATATCCAAAATACACTTGTTTGATATTGGATTGAGAACGTTGTATATTAAAGACAAGAAATGAAGCGCCGGACAGGCAGGCGCTGGTCAACAAATTAAAATAAGGAGGATTTCAAATGGATGAATCAAGATTCCAATACAGCGAATACAAGAGCGGCGAACTGATTAACGGCATTGAGCGTTCCGCCCACCGCGCCCTGTTGTACAGCACTGGCCTTGATACGGATGATTTACATAAACCGTTGGTGGCCGTGGTGAATTCCTTTACCGAGATGGTTCCCGGCCACATTCATCTTCGGGAAATAGCAGAGCATGTAAAAGCGGGAATTTGGGAGGCAGGAGGGATTCCCCGTGAATTCAGCACCATAGCCCTTTGCGACGGTATCTGCCAGGGACACCGGGGGATGAGTTACCCTCTTCCCAGCAGGGAAAATATTGCCGACGCCGTGGAAATGATGATAGAGGCGCATCATTTTGACGCAATGGTCATGCTGCCGGGATGTGACAAGATTGTTCCCGGTATGATCATGGCGGCGGCCAGAGTAAACATTCCCGCGATTATCCTGCCGGGCGGACCGATGATGGCGGGGAGCTATAAAGATAAGGACGTCATAACGCTGACCGACATGAGGGAATTTATCGGCCAGGTCCAGACCGGAAAAATGTCGGTGGACGATCTGCTGGAAATTGAAAAGAGAGCGCTTCCGACCTACGGGACATGCGCCATGCTCGGAACGGCCAACTCGATGAGCTGTATGGCGGAAATCCTGGGACTGGCACTTCCTCATAGCTGTACGGCCCCCGCCGTTTCGGCCGATAAGCGCAGATTTGCAAAACAGTCGGGTAAACGCGCCGTGGAGATGATAAAGGAAGATTTGACGGCCAGAAAAATCCTGTCCAGGGATGCCCTGTTAAACGGTATCAGCGCCGCGATGGCGATGGGAGCGTCCACAAATACGGTTCTTCACCTGATGTCTATTGCTAATGAGGCGAAGGTGAAGCTGGATCTCAAAGATTTTGACCGCATCAGCCGTAAGGTTCCCTATCTCTGCAATCTCAAACCGTCCGGAAAGTACCCTCTTTCCGTCCTGCACGAGAACGGCGGGGTGCCGTCCGTTCTGAAGGCAATTGAGAGCAGACTGGAACCAAACCACATGACGGTGACCGGCAGGACAATGACAGACAATCTGAAGGATGTGCCCCTTGTGGAAAACGACGTGATTTATCCATTAAACGAGCCTAAAAACGAGGAGGGCGGAATTGCCGTCTTATACGGCAGCCTGGCCCCGGACGGAGCCGTTGTCAAGAAGTCCGGCGTGAAGCCGTCCATGTACCGGTTTACGGGGCGCGCCAGGGTGTTCCATTCGATGGAGGATGCGAGCCAGGCGGTTTCAACGGACCAGATTAAGGAGAGCGACGTGATAGTCATCCGCTATGAAGGCCCGAAAGGCGGACCGGGAATGAGGGAAATGCATATGACAACCTCACTCCTGGTGGGAAGAGGAATGGACGAGAGCTGTGCCCTCGTTACGGACGGACGTTTCTCCGGTTCCACGAGAGGGCCGTGCATCGGCCATATCTCCCCGGAGGCAGCAGCGGGAGGACCGATTGCCGCCGTGGAGGACGGAGATAGGATTATCATCGACATTCCAAACCGCAGACTGGATTTGGATGTGCCGGATGACGTGATTAAGGAGCGCCTGAAAAAGGTGAAACCGCTTGTAAAGCCCAGAACGCCCGCACTGGAGAAATACGCCGCCCTGGTTACATCAGCCGATCAGGGAGCGGTACTCAGAGTGCCTGACATATTAAAAAATGAGATTAACGGGGGAACGAAATGATAACTAAACCGATGTATTTTTACAGCAACTGTTACCGTCTGGCGGCAGCACTTTACCTTCCGGACGGTTATAAGGAGGGGGAGAAACTTCCCTGCATTATTCCGAATTCCGGTTATATCGGGTTAAACGCAATTTATCCCGCATTATTTGCCCGCGCCCTGACAAAGAGGGGCTATGCCTGTCTGGGTTTTGATTACCGCGGTTTCCTTCAGAACGGGGGACCTGCCGGCGTCTGCAAGCTGGATGAGCAGGTGGAGGATATCAGAAATGCCGTCACCTTTGCCGGGACACTTTCCGAGGTCGATGCAGATCGGATTGGACTGCTTGGCTGGGCTATGGCGGCAGGCCTTTCCTTCAGGGAGGCGCAGCTTGATAAACGGGTTAAGGCCGTCGCGGGCCTGAACGGCTTCTACTGTGGCGAGAGATGGCTCCATCAGGTCTTTTCCCATGTGGACTTTGTCAGGATGCAGAGGGAGATTGAGGAGGAGGAGATCCGGATTGTGAAGGAGGGGACGAGGAAATTCGACAATCCGTTCCATTTCTATCCGCTGGATCCCGACACCGAGGAAGTCGTTCACGACAACCTCTATACGGTGGATGGCTACGGTCAGGAGATTTCCCTGGAACTGGGCCGTTCCCTGATGGATTTTAATTCCGAGAAAAATATTGAGGACGTGAAAGTTCCGGCCTTCATCGGTCATGGAAAATACAACCTGCTCCATCCAATCAGCGAATCCGAAACATTTTACGATAAGCTGCAGTGTGAAAAAACCTTCTATGAGATCAAAGGAAAACATAATGACTTCATGTTTGATGAACATGAAGTATTTGAGAAACTGATTGAAGAGCTGGACTGCTTCTTCAAAAAAATCTGATAAGTAATACCGCCGCCGGTCCGCGCGTCCTGCCGCATGGTCCGGCGGAACTGTTTCAGGGAGTTTCCAAAGCAATATCATGGCTTTGGAAACTCCTTTTTTGCGTGCCTCAACTGTGTTCCACATATTACCAGAGACAAAACCCCTGTTTTCCTGCGATAATATTCAAGTTAGATAAGACTAAGTATTAGGCGCCAGGTGGGGAAAATATGGAGGGCCGCCCGGCGGCCTGCGCGAATTATAACGAAAAAAGGCATAAATTAAAGAAAGAGGGAGGTGGATTTGAAAAAATATAACGAACGAAAGTAGAGAAATGTCGGAAAATGCACAAAAAAAGTTCAAATTCTAGTAAAGATTTGTTCACTATTTCGAAAAAGTATGGTATAATAGAAAACACACAAACAGCTACACAAATCTACACATCGAGGGGTGATATCGTGATTAAAAAAGAAATGATTGCTATGCTCTTAGCAGGAGGACAGGGCAGCCGGCTTGGCGTTTTGACTCAGAAGGTTGCGAAACCCGCAGTTTCATTTGGCGGAAAATACCGTATTATTGATTTTCCGCTCAGTAACTGCATCAATTCCGGAGTAGATACAGTCGGAGTTTTAACACAATACCAGCCGTTGCGCCTGAACGCGCATATCGGTATTGGTATTCCATGGGATCTTGACCGTAACGTAGGCGGAGTTACCGTTCTTCCTCCTTATGAGAAAAGTATTGGAAGTGACTGGTACACCGGCACTGCGAATGCGATCTATCAGAATCTTGAGTATATGGAGAATTATAATCCGGAATATGTCCTGATTCTGTCCGGAGATCATATCTACAAGATGGACTATGAGGTAATGCTTGAATATCACAAAGCGAATAATGCAGATGTTACAATTGCCGCCATGCAGGTTCCGATTGAGGAGGCCAGCCGTTTCGGTATTGTTATCACCGATGATAATAACCGGATTTCGGAGTTTGAGGAGAAGCCGGAGAACCCGAGAAGCAACCTGGCATCCATGGGCATCTATATCTTTAGCTGGCAGGTGTTGAAGGATGCATTAATCAAGCTGTCGGAAGAACCCGGGTGTGATTTTGGAAAACATATTATTCCGTTCTGCCATTCAGCAGGTAAGAGAATTTTTGCATATGAGTACAACGGATACTGGAAGGATGTCGGGACTCTGGGATCCTACTGGGAAGCCAATATGGAATTGATCGATATTATTCCTGAGTTTAACTTATATGAAGAATACTGGAAGATTTATACCAAGAGTGATATTATCCCTCCTCAATACATATCTGAGAATTCAAAAATTGAGAGAAGCATTATAGGCGAGGGAACGGAAATCTGCGGTGAAGTCAGCAATTCCGTAATTGGAGCAGGCGTTACAATCGGAGAAGGCGCAGTAATCAAAGATTCCATCATTATGAAAGGAAGTGTAATCGGAGCGGGAGCCGTAGTGGATAAGGCCATCATTGCGGAGGATGTTACGGTTGGAGAAGGCGCAGTGCTCGGCGAAGGCGAGATGGCACCGAGCAAATATGATCCGAAGGTATATCAGTTTGAACTGGTGGTGGTAGGAGAGCGTTCCACGATTCCCGGCAAAGTCAGAATCGGAAGGAATACGGCAATTTCCGGAGAGACCACACCGGATGATTACCATGGCGGAGTACTTGAAAGCGGCGATTACATAATAAAGGCAGGTGGAGTACAATGAGAGCAATTGGTATTGTTTTAGCAGGCGGCAACAGCAAGAGAATGAGAGAGTTATCCAACAAGAGAGCGATCGCTGCAATGCCTATCGCAGGCAGCTACCGCAGTGTCGATTTTGCTCTGAGTAACATGAGCAACTCCCATATTCAGAGTGTTGCAGTGCTTACACAGTATAATTCCCGATCCCTGAATGAACACCTCAGCTCTTCCAAGTGGTGGGATTTCGGAAGAAAGCAGGGCGGCATGTATGTGTTCACGCCAACGATTACGGCGGAGAGCAGCGACTGGTACAGAGGAACGGCAGATGCCCTCTTCCAGAACCTGGATTTTCTGAAGAAAAGCCACGAGCCTTATGTAGTTCTTGCCAGCGGCGACGGAGTTTACAAACTTGATTATAACAAAGTACTTGAATATCATATCGAAAAGAAAGCGGACATCACGGTTGTATGTAAAGAGATGGGACCGGAGGCCGATGTCACAAGATTTGGCCTTGTGAAGACCAATGACGACGGCCGTATCACCGATTTTGAGGAGAAACCGATGGTTGCCACCTCTAACATGATCTCCTGCGGTATTTATGTAATACGCAGAAGGCAGCTCATTGAACTGATTGAGCGGTGCGCAGCGGAAGACAGATATGACTTTGTCACGGACATTTTGGTGCGTTATAAGAATTTGAAGCGTATTTATGCATATAAGCTGGGGACTTACTGGAACAATATCGCTTCTGTGGACGCATACTACAAGACCAACATGGATTTCTTAAAACCGGAAGTAAGACATTATTTCTTCAAAGAGTATCCGGAGATTTATTCCAAGGTAGACGACCTGCCTCCGGCAAAATACAATCCGGGCGCGGTAGTCAGGAACAGCCTCGTATCCAGCGGGTGTATCCTGAACGGAACGGTGGAGAATTCAGTTCTTTTTAAGAAGGTTTACGTTGGCAACAACTGCGTAATTAAGAATTCAATCATTTTAAATGACGTATATATTGGGGATAACACTGTAATCGAGAACTGTGTTGTGGAGAGCCGCGATACCATCCGCGCCAACACAACGCACATCGGCACACCGGACAACTTAAAGATTGTCATCGAGAAAAACGAGCGATTTACATTATAATGAACAGACGGGAGAGGGGTTAGATTTATGCAGATTACGGACGTAAGAGTAAGAAGAATTGAAAAAGAAGGCAAGATGAAGGCCATCGTATCCATTACGCTGGACAATGAGTTTGTAGTCCACGACATCAAAGTGATAGAGGGGGAGAAGGGACTGTTCATCGCAATGCCTAGCCGCAAAGCTGCGGACGGTGAATACCGTGATATCGCGCATCCGATTAATTCCTGTACGCGCGACATGATTCAGAGTATTATTCTTGCCAAATATGAAGCAACTGCCCTGGAAATGGCTGACGAACAGGCACACGAACAGGCTTGACAGGTGCATAGATACGAGAAATACGTGAAA
>CATWBR010000162.1 GCA_958349075.1 uncultured Clostridium sp. | reverse complement strand
CTTATAATAATAAGGCGATCCGGCCCTTAGCGGCTGCAGTTCTGACGGCTTTTTAATATCATAGGAAAGTGCTCCTATGATATTAAAAAGCCCTCTGGGCAGGATGCGCACTCGCGCGAAGATGTAATATGCCGCTATGCGGCCACGCTCGGCGCGAGAGTCCGGTGATCCGGACTCGTTTTTGCGGACCGGCGCGCAGTCTGAAAATTATATTCTGTTGAGGTGGTCAAATGAAATTTTTTGAACAAAAAAAGAGGGGACCGTCGGAGAGGCATTCCGGCCGTCATCTGCCCGTAGCGGAGAACGCGCTGTTCTGGATGTTGTTGGTACTTTTGTCAATCGGCTGTATCACATCGCTGTATGAAAAGTCCATACATAAGGGAGATGCATCCAGCGTTTCTTCGCAGAGCGTGTTTAAATACGTCAAAGCCGCGGGCAGAAACTATCAGATTAAGGAAAGAAGGCTCCCCATTTACTGCGTGAAGACGGATAAACCGCAGGTAGCGCTGACGTTTGATGCCGCCTGGGGCAATGAGGACACGCGCCGGCTGATGGATATTCTGGGGGTCCATAATATCAAGGTCACCTTTTTTATGACGGGCGGCTGGGTGGAAAAATATCCGGAGGATGTCCGCTATATTGCGCAGCAGGGGCATGAACTAGGGAATCACAGTGAAAACCACAAGAATATGAGCCGGCTCGACAAGGCAAAGATAAAGTCGGAATTACAGACGGTACATGACAAAGTGAAGAAACTGACGGGAAAAGATATGACACTGTTCCGCCCGCCCTACGGTGACTATAATAATGATGTGATAGAAGTTGCGGATTCTATGGGATATTACCCAATCCAATGGGATATCAACAGCTTGGACTGGAAGGACTACGGCACCGATTCAATTGTGAATAAAATACTGGACGATCCGCATCTTGGCAATGGAAGTATTATTCTGATGCATAATGGAGCAAAGTATACCCCGGATGCCCTGGAAGCGGTTATAACGGGTCTTCAGCAAAAGGGTTTTGAAATTGTCCCGGTTTCTTCTCTTATATGGAAGGAAAATTTTCATCTTGATCAGGAGGGACGACAGATGCAGGAGTAGGCGATTTTTCCATCCAACTGCAGTAAGCCTGTGAAAATATAGGAGCCTGTTTTTGTTCGCAGATGTTCCTGGTTGATGAAAAAAGGTATCGGCAGAGTTCGTGGGGAACCACTGCACATATGTAAGGTAGAGGAACTGTTGATATACAATCATTTATCCGTTGTACTTAACAAAATGATGTACAGACCGCATTATATTGATGAACATGTTGAAATACTTAAAACAAATGTCACTGAGAGTTTTGATGAAATTTGCGTGAGATAATAAATCGGTTTGTATTAGTCAATCCTGAAAAGGGCTGCAGGCGGCAGCTCTTTTTCATTGTTATGGGTATGGAAACCATCAGCATTAGCTTGTAGGTATCATAAAATGTCTCGTAGACGTCTCACAAACAAAATGTGAGACAATTATATTCGGCAAAATAAATCGAAACTGCTGTATTCAGGCGGAAATAGCACGGCTTTTATTTTTGGCACAAAACTTGCTTTATTTATTGATACAGATATAAATGCAGAACACAGAAGAAGGGCATTGAACCGAGATTTACCATCAGGAGGAGAAAACTATGAGTGAAGCAACAAGCAAAAAGAACAAGTTTTTAGAAATTGCGAACAAGAATTTTGTCATGCTGTTCATCGCCTATACGGTCATCTGCGTGTCACATTCCATGACGCAGGCTACCACCAGCGCGGGATGGAAGACATTGGGAATGGATATGACAGTTATCGGCCTGATTGCCAGCGCCATGAGCTGGGCGGCCTTCATCATCCGCCCGTTTTCCGCGCCCATTGTGGACAGGGGGAACAAAAAGAAAATTTATATCGCGGCGGTAGCGCTGTTTACGGTGGCTATATTCATGTATGCCCAGAGTATGGCAAATACGGCGTGGGCTGTTCCGGCCAAGGTGGTTCACGGAATTGCCTGGACTTTTATTTCCACGGTCACGGCCGTTATTTTGAGCGAATACATATCGCGGGATGACTACGGTACGGCCCTGGGATTTTTCATGGTTTCCCAGATGATCGCATCCGCTGTCTCCCAGCCCATCGCCTTTTCCCTGGCCAATCATTTCGGATACCGGACGATGTTCCTGATCTTCACGGGAGTGGCTGCGGTGGGACTTGCCCTGATTCTGCTGACGGCTCCTACTAAAACACCGGAGAAAAGAGGAGATTCCATGTTCAGCGGTATCAAATTCAATAACCTCTTTGCGAAGG
Organism: uncultured Clostridium sp.; assembly: GCA_958349075.1. Lineage (GTDB taxonomy): Bacteria > Bacillota > Clostridia > Lachnospirales > Lachnospiraceae > Otoolea. Next base: position 6,792 of record CATWBR010000162.1, on the reverse strand, counting down.
AGGCGGTTATGCCGATGCTCATCAATGTGGCTTATCAGGGAACACGTTCCGGAATCACCGTGTTTATGGCTGCATTCGCACTGGAGGAGCTGGGGCTGGCCAACATCGGCCTGTTCGCCACATTTGCTTCATTTACAGGCTGGGTTGCCCGTCCGTTCCTCGGTACCCTTTTAGATAAGAAGGGACCTAAAGCGACTCTTATCCCTGCCGGTATTACCTTCTCCCTGGGTCTGGTTTGTCTGGCGGCGGCCCAGAATCTGCCAATGTTCTGTGTGTCCGGCATTCTGATCGGATTCGGGCAAAACGGAATCAGCCCGGTTCTGATGGCGATTTCGATGAGAACCGTGCCGGAGGAGCGAAAAGCGGCGGGAAATTCCACGAATTATCTGGGAATGGATATCGGTTCGGCCATTGCCGCCACGGCCGGAGGATTCATCGTTTCCGCCTTTGGCTACCGCATGGGATTTGCCGCATTTATTGCTCCAGTCATGCTGGCCACCGTTCTGGCCGCCTGGTACTTGGGCAGGATTGAGGCGGGGAGAGAAAGGGCAGCAGGCCGAAGTACACGGATAAAAGAAGAAATGAAAACAGAAATAAAAACAGATGATCAAAAGAAAGGATAAAAATGGGATTCATGGCATTGCCCCCTGCTTTATGATAAGATATCTCACATAAAGTCAAAATGAAATTCTGCAAGGCCCGGAGGGAACGAGAGCGGAGTCTCTGCAGGAGGAGGATAATAAGGAGGAGGCCATGGAACAGAGAGGAATTACCATTATTGCATCGGATTTGCTGGGAGCGGAGAAAGCCCAGAAGGTGCTTCGCAGCATGAACCTGAATTGTCCGGTGGTATTTGCCGGGCTGGAGGAACTGCCCCAGACGGCGAAAAGCCAGGTGGAGCAGGGAGCAAGAGTGCTGATTGCCTTCGGAATGTTCGCCAAAATCGTGCGTCAGAGCGTAGACGTGCCTGTAATCATGGTGGATATTCTGGCGGAGGATGTATTGGAGGGGCTTCTTGAGGCTTCCAGGATGGGGGCGAGAATTGCCATTGTGGGATTTCGCAAGGTGCTGCGGGACATATTTTATATACGCAGCCTTCTGAACGTAGAACTAGTGGATATTCCAACTGTCATGCCGGATAAGCTGCCGGAACTGATCGCAGGACTTCAGCCGGGAGATGTACTGGTAGGCGGCTATTATCAGGCCAATCTGGCCAAACGCCTGGGCGTTCCCTGTGTGGTGCTGAAACCAAGGGACGAGGAAATTGCCAAAGCAGTCTCCATGGCACGGACTTACCTGGAACGGAATATGAATGCCGCAAAAGGAAATGTTGCCGCGCCTGAGTCCTCTGTCTATGCGTCCATCACCATCGACCGCTTCGGGAGTATTGTGATGATGAACCGTCTGGCCTCCGAATATCTGGGAGTAAACCAGCTGACGGCGGTTTCCTTTTCGATGGATGATGTGTGCCCGCAGTTTACCCGGGTTATGGATACCATTGCTAACAGGTGCCCTTACCTGAATCAGATAACGAAAATTGATGACAGGACATTTCTGTACCATGCGGAGCCGATGCTTCGGGGCGGAGAGGTAGAGGGGGTATCGGTCACCTTTCAGGACGTCAACACGGTTCTCGGGGCCGAAGCCAGTATCCGCAGGAAATTGACGGTTCCCTCCAACCATGCGCAATACGGTCTGGAGCAGATACACGGTCAGAGCCCCTGTATGACGCAGGCGCTGAAGCTGGCCCTCAGATATGCAGAAGTAGATGAAACAGTGCTTCTGCTGGGAGAAACGGGGGTAGGCAAGGAGCTGTTCGCCCAGGGCATACACCGCGCCAGTCCGCGCAGGGACGGTCCCTTTGTGGCGATCAACTGTGCCTCTCTTCCGGAGTCGATCCTGGAAAGCGAACTTTTCGGATATGTCAGGGGCGCATTTACCGGTGCGGACAGAGAGGGCAGGCGTGGCCTGTTCGAGCAGGCGCACACAGGGACTATTTTTCTGGATGAGATCGGTGAAATCTCCCAGAGCCTGCAGGGTAAACTGCTGAGAGTACTGCAGGAACACAGTATCCGCAGAATCGGAGGCGAAAAATCCACTCCAGTGGATATCCGGGTAATTGCGGCCACCAACCGGGATCTGATTTCCATGGTGAGGTCGGGGTTATTCCGGGGAGATCTGTATTTCCGCATCAACGTGCTGGGGCTCCGGATTCCGCCCCTGCGCAGCAGAAACGGGGATGTCGCCCTGCTGGCGGAGGAATTCCTGGTGGAGGCCTCGCTCCGCAATAACCGGAGGTACAGCTTTACGGAGGAGGCCAGGGCGGAAATGGAGAGATATTCTTGGCCGGGAAATGTGCGGGAACTGCAGAATATGGTACGCCGGGTGACGGTTGTAAGTGAGACCGGAGAGATCGATGCAGAGCCAATCCGGACTTATATAGAAGAAAATAAAGGGCTGTGCGCGGTGGAGGAGCCGGAGCCTGTGCGCCGCTATTCTCTGGGGGAGGCTCTGGCGATGTGTGATAACAACAGGACGAGAGCGGCAGAACTCATGGGCGTCAGCCGGGCTACGCTGTACCGCATGATGAAACAGAAGGAGCTTTGATATGGGCAATACCATTTTATTTTTCGGATTCATTTTACTGGTGTTGATACTCGGTACGAGGCTTAGGATTAACATCGGCCTGATCGCGCTCATTTTTGCATTTCTGCTAGGGACCACTGCCGGAGGGCTGAGCGCAGGCCAGGTGGTAAATCTGTTTCCGGTTTCTTTGTTTCTCAATTTCCTGATTGCCACCTTTTTATTCGGCTTTGCGGGGAGAAATGGGACGTTGAAACAGCTTTCGGAGCATTTAATTTATTCCTGCCGCAACGCCGGCTGGCTTTTGGGGCTGCTCTTTTTTCTGGTGACTGCGCTGGTGGCCGCTTTGGGGGCAGGAGGGGCCGCGCCGTTTTTCATGTCGGCGCTCTGCTTCAGTCTGGCGGCCCAGTCGGGGATCCATCCGCTCCTGGTCCCGGCCGCAGTATGGACAGCTTCCATGGTGGGAGGAAGCACCCCATGGACCTCAGGATATGCGACAAATGTAGGGCAGCTGGAGATTTATTTTGAGACTTCGGCGGCATCTGGCTATGTGATGGACTTTTTTATCTTCAGAGCTGTCTTTTATACCGCGGTGTATCTGGTAATGTTCCTGGCGCTTAAGGGATACCGCGTAAACCAGATTGCCCTGGCAATGGAGAAGCCAAAGCCGTTTGAACAGAAGCAGAAGATGACGCTGGGAATCATATTGGGCATCATCGCCATGATTGTCATTCCGGCGGCCGTTCAATCGGTATGTTCCAATCCGGTAACGGGATGGATGGCAGAGCATTGCAGCTTTCAGCTCCTAGCCTCCGTCGGTATCGTATTGAATATTCTGTTTCAGACGGCGCCCTATGATGAAGTGCTGAAAGAACGGATACCCTGGGACACCCTGATAATGCTGTCGTTCACGGGGATGTACATGGCACTGGCCAGTTCCATGGGGATTGTGGATTATATGTCGCAGATTCTGCAGAATGCCGTCCCGCCGTTCCTGATTATTCCGGGAGTGGTACTGGTCATGTGTGTACTCAGCTTTTTCGTATCAGGGGGAGTGATTATCCCGATGATGCTTCCTCTGCTCCCTGTTCTGTCGGCAGTGTCGGGGGCCCCGGCGGCAGCTATCTACTGTGCGGCCCAGATGGGGCTGACCGCCAGCAGTATCAGTCCTTTCTCCCAGGGAGGGGCGGCGGCTCTGACGGGCTGCGCGGATGGAGAGATCAGGAAAAAACTGGTGAGACAGCAGACTCTGCTTGCAGGCCTATGTTCCGCGGCGCTGTTTGTGACGGCACTGGCCGGCGGATTTTTTTGGATAAAGTGATAAAGAGATAAAGAAATAAAAAGAGAAATTCTGCTGTGTTTCCTGAGGGAGACATTGAGTTAACGATAAAGGACAGGATGAAGGGAGTGGAACAGTTGAATTATGTACCTTATGAAAACGGAATATTCCGGGAGGCAGCCCCTGATTCACAGGGGGTTCCCAGCCGGGCGGTACTCCGGTTTTTAAAAGAACTGGAAGCACAGAATGTGGACATTCATAGTTTATATATTTTCCGAAACGGCCGGCAGCTTGTGGGGGCCAACAGGAAACCTTACGGGCCGGATACACCGAGGCGTATCTATTCCGCCGCTAAGGCACTGACCGGGCTGGCTGTACTCTTTGCCGTGCAGGAGGGAAGGATATCCCTGGACACCCGGCTGGAAACGATTTTTCCTGAGGACATGCCGCAGGCACCCGTGCCTTACGCCAAAGCGTTGAACGTCTATCATCTGATGACCATGACGACAGGACATGGCCGGGATACCTTCCGGGCGGTGCTTGACGGGGAAAACAGCGTGCGTGCGTTTTTGGAGGAGCCCTTTGAATATGAGCCGGGAACACATTTTTTATATAACAACGGTGTGCCCCATATTCTGGGGATGATAGTGGAAAAAGTATCGGGGCAGGATTATCTTTCATACCTGAGAGAGCGCTTTCTGGAACCGCTGGGGATTTTCTGCACGGTGGAGAGGACCGCAGAGGGGGAGCTGGAGGGCTCACGGACCGTATGTACGGCGGAAGATTTTGCCAAACTGACCTTATTTTGGCTGCAGGAGGGCATGTGGAACGGAAAGCAGCTCCTGGATAAGAAACTGATGCAGGCGGCCGCAGCACGGCAGGTGGAATCGGGACGATGCCCGTCCATTTCCTTTATGCATACCGATCAGATGGCGGGATATGGGTTCCAGGTCTGGAGAAATTTTCGGGAGGGGTACCGTCTGGACGGCGGAAGGAGCCAGTTCGGATTTGTATTTCCGGAGAAGGAGCTGGCCATAGTGTGCAATGCCATCGAGGAGGACAGCGGTCTGATCCCGGCCATCCTGTGGGACACCCTGTACCCGGCAATCGGAGAACCGCCGGAAACAGACGTGGATTGCGGGGAAGGCGATGCTGAAAAGCTGGAACAATATCTGGCCGCTTGGTCCTGCGCGCCGCGGCTGAAGGCCCGGCCAGTGTTCATGGATGATTTTTACGGTTCGCAGTATGAATTGGGGGAAAATCCTTGGGGGATAAAAGGCCTGGCGCTCTGCCTCGAGAACGGAATGCCCCGGATTTATCTCTGGGCCGGGGACAGGGAGTATGCAGTGGACTGCGGCCTGAACGGGGAGTGGGCGGCCAACCGGGAATTTCCTCCCATGCCCGCGGAAAATGAACGGCTGAACCGGATATTTGGAGTAAAGAAGGCGGAGTATTATGTCAGCGGAGGCTGGGCGTCGGATTTCTGCTTTGTATTCCAGGTCAGGGCTTCTGACTGGATGGATTATCATACCTTTTACTGCCGGTTTAATGGTCAGCGGATGAGCTTGTCCGTGGAGGCCAATATGGAACGGATGAGCCATATAAGGAAACGGATTCCCATCAGGCCGTGGAATTATTCAGATGCGCCGGTGGAAGGCCGCCGTGGGTGAAATGCGGTATCAGGAAAAGTTTTGTCATAGTTGTAATTAAAAAACAGATGATCAGTAGTAACAGTTCAGACAGGTCTGCACACGACAATCAGTGAGGAGGAACTATATGTCGATTTTGAAATTAAAGAATGTGGAATTATATTATGAGGAGTTTGGCGCCGGAGACCGGTATGTGATACAGGCCCAGCAGTTCATCAACAGCCATTTAAATTATGTGAGGGATTTGGCCGAGAAGGAAGGTTTTCACGGTTACATTATCCGAATACGGGGATATGCGCCCTCCACTTTGGTGGAAGAGGATCTGGGGGATGCCTGGTATGATGTGTGGGCGAAGGATGTATGCGATTTTGCCGACGCCATGGGAATTGAGAAATTTTTCTATACCGGACATTCCCATGGAGCCGGTATCGGCTGGCACCTCTGCCTCAACCATCCGGACCGGCTTCGGGGCTTTTTTGCCAGCGCCGCAGGGCCTCATAAGAAAGACGGGCAGGCCACCGGAGGAGCGCGGATGGAGACGATAAATGCGGCCCGCAGCCGGGAAACCTGGGAACCTTACGCCAGAAAGCAGGGAGAATACTGTGCCAAGTATTTTGCCTCCGTGGAACAGGACCCGGAGATCGGGGAAGCGGCAAGAGCGGCAAGGGAGCAGATGATTGCATTCTGGAAGGAAATGCCTGAGTCGGCGGCCATCTTAAATCCGCGAAAACCGTTCCCTCAATGCCGGACGGAAGAAGAGCTGACTGATATGATGAAGGGCATCCATGTTCCGGTTCTGATGCTGGGAGGCTCCGAAGACACGATCAGCAGTCCGGAGCTGATGGTCCGCACGCTGCGGGCTGTTAAAGATTCCAAACTGATTATTTACCACGGGGCCGACCATGTGGATCTGCCGAACCGGTTCCGCAAAGAGTATGTGAAGGATATTGTGTGCTTTTGTGAGGAGCGGGGGCTGATATAGGCCCCCCGGTACAAATAATAAATCGACGAATGAAAATAAAAAGTTCCCGAACCGTGGCAGGGATATGGCAGCGGTTCAGGAACTTTTTATTGATGGCGGTGACCTGTGCGAGAAGCGTGCAGGTTATCGTTATTAACAGAAGATAAGTGCAGAGGCGGCCTTCGAAAACCGGGAGCTGGATCATGTGATACTGCTTGCAAAAGAAAATTTCAAGCAGTTTGATAAGGGGATAGAACCTTCACGATAAACGCATGAATGAATAAATTATGAACACCCATCCTGTTTTTCTGCTATAAATA
>CATWBR010000161.1 GCA_958349075.1 uncultured Clostridium sp. | reverse complement strand
TATATTCCCTTCCGAATTCGGTGAGCTGAATCGGGGTTGTGCTCCGGTCAAAAATAGGAAATCCAAGACGCAGTTCCACTTTTTTAACAGCGGCGCTTAAAGATGGCTGGGAAATATACAAATTTTTTGCAGCTTTCGAAAAATTCATTTCTTTATATACTTCATAAACATAATCCATTCCCTGAAACATATTTTTCCTCCATGTTATAGATAAATATCTATAATAAATATATTACTATAAGTATTAGCTTCTATTGTAGTGTAAATCTATAATGAAATCAATCCGGTGAGGCGTTAACTTATATAAAACAGAGTGGACATCAGCTTAAAAAGAGGAGGAGAACCATAATGGAAGAGAAGAGGGAGTATAGGGTTGAACATGATTCGATAGGGACAAAAGAAGTTCCGGCGGACGCTTATTACGGAGTGCAGACACTGCGCGCCTATGAGAATTTTTACATAACAGGTTTAAAAATGCAGCCGGAACTGATTAACAGTGTCGCCCAGATTAAAAAAGCGGCGGCTATTACCAATTATGAAGTGGGAGAACTTGATAAAAAGCGTACGGATGCCATTGTAAAAGCCTGCGATGAGATTATAGCCGGAAAGCTTCATGATCAGTTTATCGTAGATCCAATCCAGGGAGGAGCCGGTACATCCCTGAACATGAATGCCAACGAGGTAATTGCAAACCGCGCCATAGAAATACTGGGAGGCAAAAAAGGCGACTATACCATGGTAAACCCCAACGATCACGTGAATTTCGGCCAGTCGACAAACGATGTATTCCCCTCCTGCGGAAAGATGGCGGCACTCAGACTGCTGGATAACGCCCATGAACAGCTCATCCGTCTGGAGGAGGCATTGACTAAGAAAGCATATGAATTTGACCATGTGATAAAGATGGGAAGAACACAGCTTCAGGATGCGGTCCCTATCCGTCTGGGCCAGGAATTCCATGCATACGGCACGGCAATCAAGCGTGACATCAAACGGTTTGAGACGGCCAAAGAAGAAATCAAGTGCCTGAACCTGGGAGGGACGGCAATCGGAACCGGCCTGAATGCGGATGTGCAGTATTTCCAGAGAGTGGTAAAAAATACCTCAACACTGTCAGGTCAGGATCTGGTACAGTCGTATGATTTAATCGATGCCACGCAGAACCTGGACAGTTATGCATCTGTTTCCGGAATCGTAAAAACCTGCGCCGTTAACCTGTCTAAAATATCCAACGACTTAAGGCTGATGTCCTCAGGCCCGAGAACTGGTTTTGGAGAGATTAATCTTCCGGCAAAACAGAACGGTTCCTCCATTATGCCTGGAAAAATCAATCCGGTTATTCCCGAGGTAATGAACCAGGTCGCATTTAACATCATTGGAAACGATATGACCATCACAATGGCGGCTGAAGCAGGCCAGTTGGAGCTCAATGCCTTTGAACCGATTATCTTTTACAACCTGTTCCAGTCCATCGAGACACTCACCTGCGCTGTTAAGACATTGGTAGACAACTGCATTACCGGAATTACGGCCAATGAGGATCGCTGCAAAAACATGGTGAACAACAGTATTGGGATTATAACGGCAATCTGTCCCTATGTAGGGTATGAAAAGGCCGCCGATATTGCAAAGGAGGCGCTGAAAACCAATAAATCGGTGAGGGAACTGATCCTGGAAAAAAATCTTCTGGATGAGGAGCAGCTTAATACGGTGCTCAATCCATATACTATGACGGAACCGGGGATTTTGGGAAAAGAGATGGTGAGGTAAGTTGAGATGCGAGGACGCCTCTGAAAGATGGCGGACGGGGGAGTGGGAGGTTGGATATGAGTCTTCAGTCCCGGTTTATAGGTTGTGGTGAGGGGGGAATCCAGGAGAAAAAATTCCTACGGGGACTCGCTCCCGCTTGTGGAGCGCACAGCGGATGCTAAGACGTCAAAGAACGCCGTCTAAGCACCGGCGGGCTCCAATGTCCCCTTCGGAAAGTTTTCTCCTTCCTTCCCCGGGCAGGTTTTCGACGGGACTGAAGACTCAGCGAAGGTTATCGCCCCGACCGTCATCTGCAGGGGCTGATTGTCTCTTTCGTCAAGTTAGAGGAAGGTAGTGTCGCGGCCACAATAGAGTCGTGTTTCTTTCACAGTCCGGCAACATCTTAGATTTAATTATTATATAAGTGAATTTAAATTGAGAGGGAAGAGGCATTAAAGACAGATTAAAGGTATAATAAAGATAGATTTAGTTTCGGAGATAATCATTACAACAGGTAATCTAAGACAAATATAAATTCAAATTTTTAAAAAGTTAAAAATTAAAAGTGAAAATGAGATGTTAGTCGGGTATCCGAATAAACCTAGTGGCCGCGACAATACCGTTCCCACTTAAAGGAATAGAACAGATCAGCGGCCGCAGGCCGGGATGGCGAAAAACTTCGCGTCTTCAGTCCCGGTTCATAACCTTCCTGTGGGGAAGAAGGGAGAAAAAGATTCCGGAGGGAACCTGGGAGTTCATCGGCACTTACCGAGGTTTTTCACGAGGTTAGTACCGTTATGTACTCCAACGAGCGCAAGCGTTTCCCGCAGGAACTTTTTCTGCCCGGAATCCCCACCTGCGATAACCTACAAACCGGGACTGAAGACTCATCCCCTCCCCCGCACCCCGACCATCCCGGCGGCGTTCTCATTCCTAAACTAGAAAAAGAACAAAAGGAGACATTATGAACGTAAATGAAGAATCCCTGAAGCTCCACTATGAGCTTAGCGGTAAAATCGAAGTGATTTCCAGAAAGAAAATCAACACAAAAGAAGATTTATCCCTTTTATATACCCCGGGTGTGGCGGAACCATGCCGCCGTATTGCGGAGGATTACGATCAGTCATTTAAATTAACCAGGCGTTCTAATCTTGTGGCCGTCATTACAGACGGCACTGCGGTGCTTGGTCTGGGAGATATTGGGCCTGCGGCCGGAATGCCGGTGATGGAAGGAAAATGCGTTTTATTTAAGGAATTTGCAGATGTCGATGCCTTCCCCCTGTGTATTGATTCCAGGGATACAGATACGATTGTAAATACAATCAGCCTGATTTCCAAGAGCTTTGGCGGTATTAATCTGGAGGATATCTCGGCGCCCAGATGTTTTGAGATTGAGAGACGTTTAAAGGAAGTGTGTGATATCCCCGTTTTCCATGATGATCAGCACGGCACGGCCATAGTAGTGGCGGCGGCCATGATAAACGCCATAAAGGTTACCGGAAAAGAGATGGGGAAGATAAAGATTGTCATTAACGGAGCCGGAGCTGCCGGAATTGCCATTGGCAATCTGTTGATCAGCATGGGATTTGGCAATGTCCTGATGTGTGATATTAACGGAATTATCTGTGAGTCGGATGAGGGTCTCAACGAAGGACAGGAGAAAATATCCCATATCAGTAACCGGGAAAAACAGCATGGCACACTGGCCGATGCCCTAAAAGGGGCCGACGCATTTGTCGGCGTCTCACGGCCGGGGCTTGTGACAAGGGATATGGTGGCGTCGATGAACCGGGGGATCGTCTTTGCCATGGCCAATCCGGTGCCGGAGATTATGCCGGAGGAGGCAATTGCCGGAGGAGCCGCCGTTGTGGGAACAGGACGGTCCGATTATCCAAACCAGATCAATAATGTACTCGTATTCCCCGGCATCTTTAAGGGTGCCCTGTCGGTGCGTGCAAAAGAGATAACGGAGGAGATGAAACAGCAGGCGGCCCGTGCGATTGCGGCAATGGTCCCGGACGATCAGTTAAAGCCGGATTATATTCTGCCGTCGGCTCTGGATAAAAATGTAGCCACTACGGTGGCGGAGGCCGTGGCCCGGGAGGCGATCAAAAAAGGGATTGCCAGAACCCCGAAAATCCAGTATGATTAAGACAAATACAGGTCGAAAAAACAAATGGAAGAGGCATTTTTTATGAAAACAGTAAATGTTCAGGAAATAACAAAAAATATAAAGGAAATGTGTATCGAAGCCAACCATTTTCTTTCCGCCGATATGAAAAAAGTTTTTGAAGCTGCCGTACAGGAGGAGAAGTCTCCTCTCGGACAGCAGATACTCGATCAGTTAAAGGAAAATCTGGAGATTGCGGGAACAGATATGATACCAATCTGTCAGGATACCGGCATGGCCGTCGTGTTTATTAAAGTGGGACAGGACGTGCATCTGGAGGGAGGTTCCCTCACCGATGCAATTAATGAAGGAGTGAGACAGGGATATACGGAAGGATTTTTAAGAAAATCTGTGGTCAAAGATCCGATATTCCGGGAAAATACAAAGGATAATACACCTGCAATTATTCATTATGAGATAGTGGAAGGAGAGCAGGTTGACATCACCGTTGCACCAAAGGGATTTGGCAGCGAGAATATGAGCCGTGTATTTATGCTGAAACCGGCCGACGGCATTGAAGGGGTAAAAGAATCCATCCTGACCGCGGTCAGGGACGCAGGCCCCAATGCCTGTCCTCCTATGGTTGTAGGAGTCGGAATTGGAGGAACCTTTGAAAAGTGCGCTCTGATGGCAAAACACGCACTGACCCGGGATCTGGACGAAGAATCTCCGGTTGAATATGTGAGGAACCTGGAAAAAGAGATGCTGGGAAAGATTAACAGGCTGGGCATCGGGCCGGGCGGCCTGGGAGGCAGCACAACTGCACTCGCCGTAAACATAGAGACCTATCCAACCCATATTGCCGGTCTTCCCATGGCCGTCAATATCTGCTGTCACGTAAACCGTCATGCTCACAGAGTTCTTTAATCGTGTCAGTACACTAGGACGGCAAATGAAAAAAACGGAAGCAAAGGCAGCGCCAGGTACAGGAACGCGCCCGGCATAAGACAGACAGGATTGGGTAACAGACGGAGGAAAGGTCAAATGGAGAAGAGAGTCACAGCGCCGGTTGATAAAGAGACGGCAAGAAGCTTAAAAGCAGGAGATTACGTATACATAACGGGAACTATTTACACGGCGCGCGATGCGGCACATAAAAGGATGCAGGAGGCGCTTCAGGGAGGTGAGAATCTTCCGATCGATATTAAGGGTAATGTTATTTATTATATGGGACCGTCCCCGGCCAGGGAAGGAAGGCCGATCGGTTCCGCAGGCCCGACTACGGCCAGCCGCATGGACCGGTACACACCGGAACTTCTGGATCTCGGCATGGGAGCTATGATTGGCAAGGGAAAGAGAAGCAAGGATGTGATTGATGCCATTGTGAGAAACGGTTCCGTCTATTTTGCGGCAATCGGCGGCGCAGGGGCGCTCCTTTCAATGTGTATCAAGGAATCGGCTGTGGTTGCCTACGATGATTTAGGCACGGAAGCAATCAGAAAACTCAGGGTAGAGAATTTTCCGGTCATCGTTGTGATCGATTCGGAGGGAAATAATCTATATGAAACCGCACTGCTGAAATATAAAGAAATTTAAAGGATATGAAGTGGGGGAAGGGCAGATTTGCAGAAAAAACGGTCCGGTCTGTGATACTACTTCTTCTGTTCCAGATGGTATTTACAGGCGTCATCTATGCGACGCCCATCACACAGACAGAGAAAGATAAAAAGAAGTCACAGGACAGACTTGATTCTGTCAATCAGGAGATAGATACAATACAAAAGAATAAGGATTTGACAACGCAGCAGGTGTCAGAGCTGGAGGATAAACTGACTGCCCTTCTCGTCACGATCCAGGTGCTGGAAGGGGAGTTGGAAGAAAAGAAGATTTCACTGCGCGCCGCAGAAAAAGATTATAATCAGGCGGCCGCCGATGAGAGGGATCAGTATGATGCAATGAAAAAGAGAATCCGGTATGTCTATGAAAAAGGCGAACCCGATTATCTGGATATTCTCTTAAAATCCAACAGCCTGTCCGACGCATTCTGTGAAAATGAGTACTTCCGGCAGTTGTATGAATACGATCAGAACATGATAATCAGATATAAGGAAGTCCGCTCCCAGGCTGAAGAACAGAAGAACCGTCTGGAAGAGGAAAAAGCCGAGATGGAGGTCATGGAGCAGGAGTATCTGGCGGAAAAGAGGGAGCTGGAAAAGACCGTTATCTCTAAAAAAGCCGAGATTTCTGATTTTAACGAAAAGCTCGAAACGGCAAGACAGGATGCCGCGCTCTATGCCGAAGACGTCAAAAAAAAGACGGAAAAACTGAGAGTTATGAGAGCCGCGGAGAGAGAACGGCTGAAACAGCAGGCCCGAAACAGCGGCCAGTCTAATAAAGGATCCATACAGGGAAATACCGGAAAACAGATTGTAAAAAGCACCGGCGGCACGGCGGAGGGAAGGGCGATTGCCGACTTTGCGCTTCAGTTTGTGGGAAACCCGTATGTTTGGGGAGGAACGAGCCTGACAAACGGTGCGGACTGTTCGGGGTTTGCCCAGTCTGTCTATAAACATTTCGGGATTAGTATCCCAAGAACATCGGCGGAACAGTCACAGTACGGCCCAAAAGTGGCCTTTGATGATCTGCAGCCGGGGGATTTGGTATTTTATGCCGGCCACGTGGCTATCTCCATCGGAGACGGGAAAATCGTCCACGCCAGTTCGGCAAAAGAAGGTATAAAAATAAGCGACGATGTTACATACAGAACGATTTTGGGGATCAGACGTCCCAGGGGGTAAAACGGACTATGGGAAAAATAAGTAAGAAATTAATAGGCATTTTAATGTTACTGTCGTTAACCGGCAGTTCTTTTGCTGCCTATGGGGCGGAGACCTCCGATGAAATTACGAAAATATCAATCACCGTTGAATCCTCCATCGAAGCGGGAGATTCAGGCGCAGATGTAAGCGTGGCGGTCAGCAGTTCCCGTTACAGTGTCGATACTTGGGAATTCTCGGGCAAGAGCAGCGGATGGAAAGCGGGAGAAGAGCCGAAAATCAAGGTATACATCAGCGCATCAGACGAGTATTATTTCAAAAAAGGAATGAGCAAGAGTAAGGTATCCGTCCATGGAGACGGTTCCTGTACCTCTTTAAAAATAACGGATGAAGGAGAGACTGCGGAACTCACGATCAAATTAAAAGCAGTCAGCGGAACTCTGGGAAATACGGGGAGCGCATACTGGGATGAAGATTCCCTTGGGAAAGCAAAGTGGGACAAGGTGGAAAATGCCAATGCCTACGAAGTGAAACTGTACAGGGGGAATACACTGGTAGAGCACAAGGATAAGGTAACGGGCACAAGCTGCAATTTCTATCCGTTTATGGATAAACAGGGAACCTACACATTTAAGGTGAGGGCGATTCCGAAAGAAGGGGACAGTAAATATCTGGATTCAGGAGAATGGATCGAGTCGGACGAGCTGGATATTGATAAAAAGGAAGCATCCTCATCCGGCCACTCGGGTTCCTCCTCAACCAGCTCCGGTTCCTCCCAGGGAGGCCCTTCCAGTTCCGTTAATACACCGTCCGGCAGTCAAAATAACGGCTGGGTTCGGGATCAGAACGGCTGGTGGTTCAAAAACCAGGACGGTTCCTATACGAAAAACGGCTGGCAGTATATCGGCGGCAAGTGGTATCTGTTTGATATGAACGGATATATGATGACAGGCTGGCAGAAATATGGATCGGATGAATACTATCTCACCAGCAATGGGGATATGATAACCGGATGGTATCAGGATAACCGGAAATGGTATTACTTCAGCCCGGAAGGGAAAAAAATGGTGTCAAGCTGGATCCAGACGGACGGAGACTGGTATTTTACGGGACCGGACGGAGTGAAGGCGTCCGGATGGCTCAAGTGGAAGGATAATTGGTATTATCTGAATCCCGCCGATGGAAAGATGATGACAAATACGGTGGTGGAGAGTTATTATATTAATCAGGACGGAGTCTGGATTCCGTAAGATCAACTGAAGGAGGGGAAAGCTTTTATGCATTTTACCGGCAAGAAAATATGGACGGGGGTCATTGCGGCAGGTCTTGCGCTTCTGTGCGCAGGTACGTGTTTTGCTGCCAGAAAACCCGAGACAAGGACTCCGATTACATTTGTAAGAGTCGATATAAAGTCAAACGTAGAGGCGGATATGGATTACGATGAAGCGACGGTTATGATATCAACGACGGATGCCCAGTATGAGGTAGGTTCTTATGAATGGGTGAAGCCGCCGAAGGACTCCTGGAAGATTGGCGATGTACCGAAGATCAAAATCAATATCCATGCAAAGACCGGCTATTACTTCAAAATAACGGGAGGCAGCAAGTATCAGATTACGGGCGGCGAATACGGTTTGGCTTCGAAAAGTGATAATTATGAAACACTTTATCTTACCGTAAAACTGAAACCTGCAAGCGGCAAACTGGATGAACCGGATGACGCCGAGTGGAAAGGGTATCCGGTCGGAAAAGCCGATTGGGAGGCGGTAGAAGGAGCGGGGGCTTATGAACTCAAGCTGTTCAAAGGAGAACAGATTATCCACAGTGTTGACAGGGTAAGCACCACATTTTATGACTTTCATCCCTATATCACCCAGGCTGGGAGATATAAGTTCTGTGTCAGGGCGGTTCCCAAGGATTCCGAGGAGTTGGGATATGTGACCAGCGGAGACTGGGTCTACTCGGATGAACTGAGGGTAGATGCGGACGAGACATCACCTTTTGTAGACAATGGCGCGGGTACGACACCGTCGGGTCAGAATATGACGCCCAATGATTTGGGCTGGCGGCATGATAAGAACGGCTGGTGGTACAGAAATGCAGACGGCAGTTACCCGGCGGGAGACTGGGCGGCTATAGACGGAAAATGGTATCTGTTTGACGGAGGCGGCTATATACTGACCGGATGGCAGAGTAAAAACGGCAAAAAATACTATATGAACAGCAACGGTGAGATGCAGACCGGATGGCTGGAACTCGATAAGCAGTGGTACCTGCTGGGTGACAGCGGGGAAGTACAGACCGGATGGGCCAATATAAACGGCAGTCTGTACTACATGGACAGCGAAGGAAGAATGCAGAAGGGATGGCTTTTATATAACGGAAACTGGTACTATTTAAACCCATCGGACGGAAGCATGATGAGAAATGTGACAATCGACGGCCGGTATGTAAACAGTGACGGAATATGGACAAACAGATAGGTAACCGGACATAGAA
>CATWBR010000160.1 GCA_958349075.1 uncultured Clostridium sp. | reverse complement strand
AAATAGAATTTTATCCTAATAATATTGACACCTATGTTCTTTTTTCTCCAATATTAAACGGCAAAAATTCTGCTGAGAAAGAAGGTATAATAAATGATTGACTATGGCCCGTTCTGGAAAACACTTATGGCCTCTTCCGAATCAACTTATACTCTTATTACAGTACACCGCCTTTCCAGCGGTACGATCGACCGCCTGAGGAACAACAAACCGATGACTACCACCACCATTAATGATCTCTGCCGGATCCTGGACTGCCGCATCGAGGATATTGCCGTATATATCCCTTCCGAGACAGATCAGCAGTTATAATATAAGTAAAAGAGACCAGCCCGTTTCACAGCTCCCAAAAGTTAACTTTATGGGGCCGTCTCACGAAGCTGGTCTCCTTAAGTGCCCTCTCACCGTTCCATGCAGACAATCCGGTTATTCAAGCGCTTCCAAAAACTCCTTATAACTCATCAGTTTCCCAATCTTAGGGAAGATCCATTTCTCGCAGAAGTCCTGCTCTTCCTGTGTGTCGGTGGCCGTGCAGTCGCCGAGCACAATCACGCGGTATCCCTTATCATAAGCCGATCTGGCAGAAGACTCCACGCACCAGTCCGTGTGGAAACCGGTAAATACCACATACTCAATCTCATTCGCCCTCAGGTAATAGTCCAGGCCTGTGGAGTGGAATGCATCCAGTGTTTTCTTTCCCTCCACAATCACATCGCCAGGCTCTGGAGTCAGTTCTTTGATAATTTCCGGTCCCGGAGTGCCGCGGAGCCAGGCGCCGGTCCCCCAGT
The DNA here is from genome assembly GCA_958349075.1 of uncultured Clostridium sp. Lineage (GTDB taxonomy): Bacteria > Bacillota > Clostridia > Lachnospirales > Lachnospiraceae > Otoolea. The sequence continues at coordinate 8,398 of CATWBR010000160.1, read as the reverse complement.
CTGCTTCCATATCCATCTCAAGGCCACGGAGTCCCTCACAGGCCGGTCCTCCCTTTTTCAACTCCGGAAATCCCGGATCAAAGGGATGGAACGGACAGTAGAAGATCTTCGCCACTTTTTTGCGCGCCTGTGAGAGCAGATCCTGAAGATTTGCAATTACATTTCTCTCTGCAAGCTGCTCCTTGATATGGGCGTACATGGTGCCTCCCTCCGTCAGAAAATCATTCTGCGGCTCGATCAGGACGATCGCCGTCTTCTCTTTTGGAATTTTCATATTTGCCATATATAACTCCTCCCATTCGCGGCGGCTCATAATGGCGCCGCTTTTCTTTTTTCTCTTTTCTTCGTCTCACCGGACCATGTCACGCGCTTGCGCGATACCATGCCGTGGCTGCCATACCGCATCTTACGTGCCCGTGGCTGCCGTACCGCCTCTCCCGTATCACATCTTCCCGTATCGCATCTTCCTTCCCGGTTACATGGCATTGGGCAGAAACAGCACGAGCTGCGGTAAAAACACACAACATAAATCCACAATAATAATTGCTACAAGGAACCACATCGAACCGGCGAATATTTCATTTACCGTGATATCCTCCACGCCTTCCATCCCATATAGCGACGACTTAACCGTAAATACGTTCATGCCGAATGGAGGCGTAATCATGCCGGTCTCAATCGCGATTATCATAACAAGTCCAAACCATACCAAGTCATACCCCAAATCCGCCATAATCGGGCACATCAGAGGCGTTGTCAAAAGCAGGATGGAGGTGGAATCCAGGATGCAGCCAAGTATCATCAGGATGACGATAAATAAGATAACCACTCCAATCGGAGGCATATGTAAGCTCTCCACAAATCCTCTGATGACATTAATTACGCCGCACATTGCCAGTGTCTTTGAGTAGGTGGATGCGGAAACCAGAAGAATCAGTACGCTGCCCGATGTGGAACCGGCCGAGAGAAGCGTCTCCCAGAAATCTTTTCTGTTAAACCGTTTCTTGAAAACCACAATCAGGAAAGCGCCGAACGCTCCCACACCGCCCGCCTCGGTCGGTGTAAAGAAACCGCACCAGATACCTCCGAGGGAGATAATGATGAGCAGCACAATCGGCCATGGGCGAAGGACGATTTTCCAGAAATTCTTCTTCTCATCCTCTGTCAGCTCTTCCACCTCGGGAATGTAATCCGGCCTTATATGCGCCACAGTAAGGATTACTATGATAAATGCAATCGTCATGAGCACACCGGGAACCACGGCGGCCACAAACAGTTTTCCGATAGATACGTCCGCCTGGGAGCCATATACAATCATAAGAAGGCTCGGAGGAATCAGCATTCCGAGGATAGCAGAACCGGAAATCGTTCCCAGCGCTATCTTCCTGTCGTATTTCAGCCTCAGCATCTGAGGCAGGGCAATCTTTGTAAATACCGCCGCCGAGGCAACCGTTACACCGGTGATTGCCGCGAAAATCGCATTGGCCACTACCGTGGCAATTCCGACGCCTCCGCGCACCTTTTTAAGGAGGAGGCTGGCCGAATCATAGAGATCCTGGCTCGCACCGGATAGGTTGGCCAACAGGCCCATCAGCACAAACAGCGGAATTACACCAAACATATACTGTCTGACCGCCCCCCAGGCCGACTGGCTGAGTACATTCATGGCAGTGGAGAATCTCCCCGTAAACAGAAATACGCTCAGGGTGCTGGTAAACATCAGGGAGGTGCTCAAATGCACGCCGCAGAAGATCAGCACCAGTAAAAGAATCAGCGAAAACGCTGCAACAACGCCTGTACTCACCGCCCGTTCCCCCCTTCCTCATAAAAACTTTTTCCTGTGACAAGCCTGTAACCAAATTTTACAATCTGGTCGATAAATTCCAGGATCATAAGCCCGGAACCAAAGATAATCGCAAATCTGCCCGGAACCGTCGTGACACGGAATGAACCCGCAATCTCCGCCTCGCCGATGCTGATTGCATGGAGCAGGTTTCCCCAGCTCGCCTTGATGATAAACGAATATACCAGGATTCCCAGAAAGGCCGCTATTATATCAATTACCAGCTTCCCCTTTGTCCCGACCTTGTCATAGAGCATCGTCGTCCGCACATGCGCTCCCTTTACCGCCACATAGGGAATCTCCAGAAAGCACACAATGATAATGATGCTCGAGACAATCTCTGCGGTACCCACAAACGGCTTGTTAAACAGCAGCCGGCTGAGTACGTCCGCAGTGATTAAAATCATGATTACAAAGATGGAAATAGATGCAATTCCATCCATAATGCTCAGAAAGCGCTCCAGCATTTTGTCAATTTTTCGCAGAATGGCCATGTATTCACCCTTCCCTATCAATTTCTTTTCCCTGTCAATCAGTCTGCTATATTCCAGTCGCGTACTCTTTCAATTCCCTGTGATTCAAGAATCTGGTAGTATTTCTCTACAATTTCGGCTCCCTTGTACCCTGCATTGTCCAGGCTCTTTACAAGGCTGTTTACAATATCCGGTAAGCTGGCAGCCCATTTCTCCTGCTCTTCTCTGCTCAGAGTGACGATTGTACATCCTTTTTCCTTTAAATCTGCCAGATCTTTTTCATGAATCTCATTAATATAATTGGCCTCGTAGTCAAGATATCCCTCTCCCACTTCGGTGAGGATAGTCTGTATTTCCGCCGGGAGGTCGTTCCATGTATCCATATTTACCGTAATGGCATTGAAGGGCACTACGTTAAAATTGGCATCCAGATAATAAGGAGCCACCTCGTAAACCTTTAAATTGACACAGGAGTGGGTCGGCTGTATTGTTGCCTGGCAAACGTTGGTCTGCAGGTTCTGGTATGTATCATTTAAAGAAGTCTGGACGCCTACTGCTCCGGAACCTTCAATCCAGGAGAGGTTGATACCGGCTGCTCCTATCTTCATTCCCTTAACATCATCCAGTGATTTTACTTCTTTTGTGCTGTAGAAACCGTAAGGATCCGACACGCCGATACCAATGAACTTCTGGTTATAATCCGACTCGTAAATGGAAGTGAATTCCGGATAGGCCGCATACATCTGCTTGATCGTCTCCGCAACCACCAGCGGGTCGGAGCAGGAGAACGGCATGCTGTAAACCATATCCTGAAGAGGAAGCCTGGATGCCTCAAATACAAGAATTGTACATCCGATATCTACCAGGCCGTCCTGTACGCCCTGAAGCTCATTGCCCAGCGAAATAACGGAGCCTCCGTAAGATTTAACCCAGTCAATCTCATAGTTTGTCTCGGAACTCACGCGCTCCGAAACATTTTTAACAAAATAATCTTCCAGCGCCGTGATCCATGGATTGGATTCAGAGTGTCCGGATCCAATCCTCAATGTGATTTTTTCTTTCTTCCCAGAGGGGGCTGCCGTTTCCGAGCCTCCCTGTTCAGCCGGAGCCGCCGTTTCCTTCGTCTGTGTACTGCTGCTTCCACATCCTGTCATCGTTGAAATTGCTACTGCTGCCGCCATCCCCAATGCAAATAATCTGTTTTTTTTCATCTTCTCCATCCTTTCTCAATTTGCCGTTACACTTTTCCCTCTTTCCGTTGGACACCGGATATTGGATACATTACTATAGGCACATTGTACAACTTATTGTATATATTGTCAATAAATAATTATTTTGTTGACAATATTTTATCCATATCTTACAATAATATCAACCGATATTGGATACATTGTCCAATCAATTGACAATGTACCCATTTTAGAGTATATTTAAATCTGGAAATTATTTCAAAATCAAAGAGGGGAGCTGCTTATGGAGAACACCAAACCGTTAATCCAATATACTACTGTTTCTGATTCCGTTTATCTTTGGATAAAGAATGCAATCATTCAAGGGGATTTTAAGCCCGGTGAACATATTGCCCAGGAGAGCCTGACTCAAAAATTAGGCGTCAGCCGCACCCCCGTCAGGGATGCCATGAAACGTCTTGAAGCGGAGGGACTGCTGATTACGAAGCCCCATTGCGGAGCCGTGGTCTTTAAACTTTCCAGGGAACATCTCAATGAAATTTATGAGGTGCGAATTCTCATGGAACAGTACTGCGCCGCCAGAACCTGCATTAAAGCCTCCGATGAAGAGATCGATGCCGTGGACGCCATCAACCTGCGCATGCTGAGCTTCTCCAACACCTCAAAAGAATTCATGCAGCTTGACCGTCAGTTCCACTCTCTGCTCTGCTCCCTGTCCGGATGTACAAATACCGTGGAGATTCTGGAAGGACTCTGGAATAAATGTGATTCCTTCAAATCCATCTATTATTCCCTGGAAGGACGAGCCAACGACACGCTGTCCGAACATGCGCGCATCATCCAGGGCCTGAGAAAGCGGAATATCACAGCGACAAAAGAAGCAATCGCAGACCACCTGAAGGATGTTGTCAACAGCGTCAGCACGCATGTGAATTTCTCCTAATTTCTCCGCCTGCGGCGGGTCGCTTTTAGCGGCATCCATCCTATCCGCCGCGGCGCGCTCCTGCCCGGAGGGGCTTTTTATAACATAGAACTTGTTCTATGTTATAAAAAAGGTGTCTCTGATTTCTTCCGCTTTACCGGAGATTCAGGGACACCCTTTTTAGTTGGCAGTAACCTGTGCACTCATTGTGCAGGTCACCATTTACCGGCAGTGAAACATCCGTACAGCATGCTTCCTGCGTTTTAATATCCGGCGTTTCAGGAGAAAGTGGAAATCTGCGCCGTCTCCTCCACCAGCTCGGCCAGGTACGCCGCCTCTCTCATATCTTTTCCAACCGTCACCTGCCCGTGCCCTCTCAGCAAAAAGGCATTGGTCCCCGGATTTTCTTTAAAGAAGCGAACAATCTGAGGGAAATACTCCTTTGGAACCGCGTAGGAGTGGGTGTCGAACACCGGCACCTTCCCCTTCAGCTTCATCTCGGAATGGTGAGTGGAAAAACGGAGTTCTCCATGTCCTGCCGCCCATGCCGTGGCGAACGGTGAATGGCAGTGCATAATAGCTCCCGCCCCGTCCACCTCCTTATAGATGGCTCCGTGCAGCAGTGCTTCTTTGGAAGGCCGCAGTTCTCCCTCGATTACATTGCCGTCAAAATCGGTAATGACAAGCGTATCGGGACCCACCTCATCAAAAGCAACATCGGTTCCCTTTACAAGCATCCAGTCTTTTCCCGGAATCCGGACACTCAGATTGCCCCCGTTGCTCATCTGATAACGGAGCGCATAAAATTTGGCTGCCTCCCTCCGAATCTCCTCCGCCAGTTTTATATACTCATTATACTTCATCATTTATCCGCTCCGTTCAAAAGGCTCATCATTTCCTGCGCACAGATATGGGCAAACTCGGGATCACAGAAGTTCAAATCAAACGCTTTGAACTTGACTTCCGGTTTGAGTTCCTCCTCGAAGATCTTTTTCATCTTCCGGATTGTCTCCGGCTTATAGAAAAATTCTCCTGGATAGCTGAGAGTGCGCAGCCCCCCCATCGGAAGAACTACCTCTGCCCTTCCGGCGGAGCGATTGAGCCGTTCTGCAATTGTTCTGGTAATATCTAAAATCTCGTTCTCGTAGAGGCGGGTATGCGTCAGGTCTTTATTGTGCCATACATATCCCCGCTCCTCCTGGTCATCGAACAGTTCTTCCGGGCGCAGGCAGGCAAAGTCAATGCCTCCCGGGCAGACGAGCGCCGGTATTCCCGTTTCCGCGGCAGCGCACAGCCTGTTTACGGCGCCTTTGCTGTATCCGTAATCGCCAAAATACTCCGCCGTCATCTCATGCAGGGAAAGATCCATTACGGCCGTAATAACTCCCTCCCGGATTAAATCTTCCATCACTTTCCCTCCAATCCCCGTGGAGTGGAAACTGATGGTCTGCATCCCATTCTCCGCCAGTTCATTGGATGCCTGCATGACGGTATCGTTGGTAATTCCCATCAGGGTGGTGCCGATATAAAGTTCACCTTTCGTATCAATCCCCCTGCTTCCATGGGTAACCATACCTATCATGGCGCTGACCGTATTGCCCAGCACTGCCTCGCTGATCGGGTTCATTCCTGCAAAATCGACAATAGACGGTATTACAGCAATATCCTTATCGCCTACCACCGTATCGAAACAGCGGGAACCGCTCGCAATTGTGGAACATATCATCTTTGGAAAGCCGATGGGCAGCAGTCTCAGGGCTGCCGAACAAACAACCGTATTCTGCAGTCCGCCCATCCCAATCACACCGTCTATCTTCTTCTGCTGATACAGCTTCATCACTGTCTTTGCTATACTCTCCGTCATCGCGGAGATAGCCCCGCTCTTATCAAAGCTGTGTACCTGCTCCCAGGTATAACCACCGGCCGCCAATACCTCCTCACGCGTTATATCCGCTCTTATGGGAATGCATGGCCCCGTGCTGATGTCCAGTATAAGCGGCTGGTTACCGCTTCTTTTAATTTTTTCCCGCACAAATGTTATCTCGTGATATTTTGTATCACAGCAGGCTATAACCGCGATCACTGCCATATTTTCGAAGTCACCGGGACTTCTTCTTTCACCTGCCTTCCTCTTTCAATCCAAGTACAGGCGACACGGCAGCACGTTCGAGTATCTCCCTGTCATGGCATGTAAGGATCCGATCCAGGCTTTCCGCCCGCTCCTTAATAAGCTCAATGCTCTTCCATGTGGAAACAATATCGGAAAAGCGGTTGGGCGGCGTGATGTCATAATGCAGTTTTTCGATAGGCTTCACATTATCCATGATAAAAATAGAATCACCGCAGCAGATATATTTGCCAACGGCCGTGTCGATTTCAACGGACTGGTGCCCCACAGAATGCCCCGGCGTCTCAAATACGCGGACTCCCGGCATAATCTCCGCCTCTCCCTCTAAAAGGTTCATCTCAATTCCCTCGAAAGGCCTGGTGATTCCAAGCTCCGGCGCTTCATAGGACTTGTAATACAGCGGGATGGGGTTCATTGCAAACTCATATTCTTTTCGGTTAACATAAAACTTTGCGTTTGTGAATTTTTCCATGTAGAAACAGTGATCCCAGTGCAGATGGGTAAACACTACAATGTCGATATCCTCCGGTTTATATCCCAAAGCAGCCAACTGCTCCGCGATTGCCATCCCTTCCGGCTGGCGGGAACCGTGGTGGTGATATTGATCGGCGCGCTCCGTATAAGCCATGCCGGTATCTACCAGCAAAAGCTTGTCGCCGCCTTCTACAAGGTATGTGAAGACCGGATACTCCTCTTCCTGATCAGAGGCCTCCGGATAGAATGCCACCGTTGAATGGTGGTAAAGATACTGCTTTGGGATCATTGTCACAAAGCCTGTATTGATGGGTCTTATTGTCAGATTACTCATGTGATACCTCCTGATATTTAATGGGGTATCCAATTGTATCCAGTGTCCAATATCATTATATCGGAGGAAGATTGCTTTGTCAAGAGGATTTGGCAGCGATGCACCCAACCAAGTTTTTACTATGGCGGCGCTCTCTTTCCGGCGGTGTATAGACAGTAACACAAGGCTTTCCGGAGAACCGGGAACTGTGAGGGGTAAGTCTTTTTGTCCCGGAGATACTTTCAAAAGTTCAAAAATAGAGGGCATATTTTCTCCAAATATGCCCTCCTGAAACCTATTAAAACAAACTTAACCCTTAAAACCATACAGGCCCTTAATCACTTCCCACGGCCGCCCTCCATTGGGCTTGAGATCCTTCCTACACGGGCCGCCGACGCCCACAATCCCGGGCAGACCTTTTATAATAGCGAATACCCAAACGTATTTACAAGCGCATCCAGCTTCTTCCCTGCCTTACACTGCGGGCAGTTTCTGTAGTCTGAATAGGCATAGTCCGGTAAATCTTTCTTGCCGAATACCGACTTAATCGGAATACCATTGACCTCGTCAAGTGCGCTGAATATTGCAGATACGCCCATGAGTATGCCGTCATAGTACTGGATACATTCAACGGCTTTATTGACCGTAAGCCCCGTTGTTACTGTGGACATCAGAATCATAACGTGTTTTCCCCTGATCATCGGGAGCAGATTCTCCCTGAAGATAATCTGGCTGTTGTTGTTAAATTCAGGGCTTACAACGTAAACAGTCTTGTGTGCATTCATGGAGAGGAAACCCCCCTTTGTCAGTTCTTCCGACAAAAATGCTCCGATTACTTCCGTCTCCTCCATACACACGATGGTATCAATCACCGTGTCATAAAGATACATGCTTACCAGATCCCTGGCCACTTCCTGTGCCTCACTGGTTCTTGTCTTCATTGTAGTCATATCAATGTAATAATTGATATGGGCGTGGTTGGTTGCGAAATGTCCCGGCAATGCCTTTAAAGCGACGTCGGTTCCTGCTGTCTTAATTTTGATATACTTATTCTC
>CATWBR010000159.1 GCA_958349075.1 uncultured Clostridium sp. | reverse complement strand
CCCCCAGGCCCCTCATTTCTAACAAAATCCACTTTTTGCTTGCATATCCCTCCCCATTGCGATAAAATAAACACAATTATTTGTGTCAGGAGGAAAAACAATTGAAATGCCCATTTTGCAATGCAGCAGACACGAAGGTGATCGATTCCCGCCCTGCTGATGATAACAGCTCAATCCGTCGACGCAGGCAGTGCGAGACGTGCGGCAAACGATTTACAACCTACGAAAAGCTTGAGACGATTCCGTTAATGGTAATCAAGAAAGACAATACGAGGGAAGTGTATGATCGTGCCAAGATTGAGGCCGGTGTACTTCATTCCTGCCACAAGAGGCCGGTATCTCCGCAGCAGATCGCGTCTCTGATCGACGCCATTGAGAATAAGATTTTTAATATGGAAGAGAAGGAGATCAGCACATCCGCCATAGGCGAGCTGGTGATGGACAAGCTGAAAGACCTGGACGAGGTTGCGTACGTCCGTTTTGCTTCCGTATACCGGGAATTTAAGGATGTCAATACATTTATGGAAGAACTTGGAAAGCTTCTCCAGAATAAGCCGGACGGAAGGAAAGCCTGATGTTGAAAGCGTTTTATCCAAAAGAATATGTGGATTCAGCCTACGTCATCCCCTATGAGGAATTCTATGATAAGGGAATCAGAGGCGTTATTTTCGATATTGACAATACCCTGGTACCGCACGGGGCCCCGGCTGATGAGAGGGCCGTGGCCCTTTTTAAAAGACTGAGAAAGATGGGGATGGAGACCTGCCTGATGTCCAATAACAAGGAGCCAAGGGTGTCGTCGTTTGCATCCGGGGTCAGGTCACGTTATCTCTATAAGGCGGGAAAACCCGGAATGAAGGGATATAAAAAGGCAATGGAGCTGATGAAGACGGACAGGGCGTCCACGCTCTTTGTCGGTGATCAGCTATTTACGGATGTCTACGGCGCCAACAGGCTCGGAATTTATGGGATACTGGTCAAACCGATTCATCCGAAAGAAGAGATTCAGATTGTCATAAAGCGCCGTCTGGAAAGGATTGTGCTTTATTTTTACAATAGAGACAAAAGCAGGACAGAGAAAAAAGAAAAATTCAGAAGAGGAAGAGATAGTGAGTATGGACGGAAAAACTAGAGTATGCGGAATTATTGCCAACCCGGTGGAGCACAGCATGTCTCCGCTGCTGCAGAATCTTTATGCAAAGAGGACAGGAGTGAATCTGGCATATGTTCCGTATAAGGTGAAGGAAGAAAATCTTGAACAAGCTGTGGAAGGCGCTTATGGCCTGAACATTCTGGGACTGAACGTCACGGTACCCCACAAGCAGACTGTTATGAAATATTTGAAGGAAATTGATGAGACGGCTGCGGATATCGGCGCCGTCAATACACTGGTGCGGATGGACGGCGGATTTAAAGGGTATAATACCGATGTTCCCGGACTATTACGTTCCGTGAGAGAAGAAGGAATTGTTATTAAAGACAGAGCCTGTATCCTGATTGGCGCCGGCGGCGCGGGAAAGGCCGCTGCCTATATGATGGCCAAGGAGGGCGCCCGCGTCATTTACCTTCTGAACCGGAGCCAGGAGAAGGCAAAAGCCCTGACGGACTGGGTAAATAAACTGGTGGGCAGGAATGTGGTTATACCGTTTCCTCTGGCCGACCATGACAAAATACCCGCAGGAAAATATTTTACCGTCCAGTCGACCAGTGTGGGAATGCATCCGAATGTCGGAGTAGCTCCCATTGAAGATCCTGCATTCTATGAGAAAGTAGGGGAAGCAGTCGATGTGATCTATACACCGGCTAAGACAAGGTTTATGGAGCATGTGGAAGCGGCGGGCGGCCGTGCAGTCAACGGGCTGAATATGCTGCTCTATCAGGGAGTAATTTCCTATGAACTGTGGAATCCGGGCGTGAAAGTGGATGAGGAGACGATCTGCGAAGCCAGGACAACGATTGAAGAGCGCCTGGCTGCCAGCCGGAAAGCCGCGGCATGGAAGGCCAATCTCATCCTGATTGGTTTTATGGGCGCAGGCAAAACCTGTGTCGGCGAAGCATACGCAAAGAAACACGGACTTACCATGGTGGATACGGATTATCTGATCAGAGAGGAAGCCGGAACCAGCATTTCCGATATATTTGCCGAGAGAGGCGAGGAGGCTTTCCGCCAGATGGAGACGGAGCTTCTGAAAAAGCTGGTGGCAAACAGGGAAAATAAGAGTGAGAGGATGATTCTGTCCGTAGGAGGAGGCCTTCCGCTCCGTAAAGAGAACAGGGAACTGCTGAAAAAACTGGGCCGCGTCGTATACCTGCGTGTAACGGCCGATACGGTTTTAAACAGACTTAAAGGCGATACCACCAGGCCGCTTCTTCAGGGAAACGATGTGAGGGAGAATGTGGAGACGCTGATTGACAGGCGTAACCCTATCTATGAGGAGAGTTCCCACCAGTCGCTGGAGGTCGACGGAATCAGTATCCCCGAGGTGGTAAGAGCGATTGAAAAGCTGGAAAAAGAGACACCGGTCTATGACGGCGGGCAGTAAGACGGTTTTTTGCCGTCAAATCCAATACGGATCACGGTGAATAGACGTGATTCGTCAAAAAGTAGTTGAAAAACAGGGTATTATAGTATAAAATAAAAAAGATTAAGAGAATTTCAAGGAGGAGTATCATTTATGATATCAGCGGGCGATTTTAGAAACGGTATCACATTGGAAATTGAAGGTAACGTTTTTCAGATTATGGAATTTCAGCATGTAAAACCTGGAAAGGGTGCAGCATTCGTTAGAACTAAGATTAAAAATGTAATGAATGGCGGCGTTGTGGAGAGAACTTTCCGTCCAACCGAGAAGTTCCCGGCAGCCAGAATCGACAGAGTGGACATGCAGTATTTATATGCCGACGGCGAACTGTTCCATTTCATGGATGTGAATACCTATGAGCAGGTTGGGTTAAATCAAGAGACGATCGGCGACGCTCTGAAATTTGTTAAAGAGAATGAGATGTGTAAGATTTGTTCTTACAACGGTAATGTATTCTCCGTAGAGCCTCCGTTATTTGTAGAACTGGAAATCACAGACACAGAGCCAGGCTTCAAGGGCGACACGGCCCAGGGTGCTACGAAACCGGCTGTGGTTGAGACGGGAGCTACCGTTTATGTTCCGTTATTTGTAGATCAGGGAGACAAAATCAAGATTGATACACGTACAGGCGACTATCTGTCCAGAGTTTAATAGAAGTGGCTACCGGTTTGGCCGAAGGCCGAACTGTAACGAACGGCTACCATAAGGAAAGGGAGCTGCTGTAAAATATCCGAAGGAGACGAGCGAGATTTTACAGCAGTTCTTTTTGGGTGATAACGGAGACCTGTGCGCAGTGCGTACAGGTTATCGCTGATTAACGGTAAAGTGGGTTAAAGACAAAAGAGGAGAGGACCGGATGGAGAAGGAGAAAAGAGAAAGCCGCCATGCAGACAACGCAAAAGAGTTGAGACGCAGGCAGTTGATCCGCAAAAGGCTCATAATCCGCTGTGCCATAGGAATTATTGCGTTTATTCTGGGAACCGGGACGGGTTGGTTGTTACGGGGGACAACGATTCGCAGACCGATTGATTTAAGCGCCATCAAGGCGCCGGAGTGGATTGACCAGCAGTTTTTATCGGTGAACCCGTATTCCAGGCCAGGGACGAAACTGGCTTCGGTGAATGCGATTGTCATTCATTATATCGGCAATCCCGGAACTACGGCCCAGCAGAACAGGGATTATTTTGAGAGCCTGAAGAACCAGAGCGGCAGTAATACGACATCGGTGAGCAGTAACTTTGTCATCGGGTTGGACGGCGAGATTATCCAGTGTATACCCATTGACGAGAAATCATTCGCTTCCAATAACCGCAATTCCGATACGATTTCCATCGAATGCTGCCATCCCGGCGAGGACGGTGAGTTTACCGAGGAGACATATGAATCGCTGGTGAAGCTTACGGCCTGGCTCTGCAATGAGCTGGATCTGGGTTCCAAGGATGTGATCCGCCACTACGATGTGACGGGAAAAGCATGCCCTAAGAATTTTACAGAGGATGAGGATGCCTGGAAGAAATTCAAAAAAGATGTGAAAAAAGCGATGCGATAAGCAAAGGCGATACTTAGAAGGAGATTAATCCGATGAAAAAGATAGTTGACCTGATCATAGAAGAATTTAAACCGGCGTTTACAGGCTGCGGTTATGATGAGAAATATATCCGCGTGACCCTGTCCAACCGCCCGGATCTCTGTGAATATCAGTGTAACGGCGCTATGGCGGCGGCCAAAGCCTATAAAAAGAAACCAATTGACATTGCAAACGAGGTGGTAGAGCGGCTGAAGGACAGCCCGATGTTTTCCGAACTGAATGCGGTAATGCCCGGCTTCATCAACATCCGTTTGAATCCGGAATACCTGGCGGACTATGTAAACGCAATGGCAGAAGACGGGAAATACGGCCTTGAGGAGACGAAGGAACCCGAGACGATTATCGTGGATTACGGCGGAGCCAATGTGGCAAAACCGCTTCATGTCGGCCACCTGCGTGCGGCCGTTATCGGCGAGAGTATTAAACGTATCTGCCGTTATATGGGGCATAAGACCATCGGCGATGTGCATCTGGGAGACTGGGGCCTGCAGATGGGGCTGATTATTGAGGAGCTTCGCGACAGAAAACCGGAACTTCCTTATTTTAATGAGGATTTCAAGGGAGAATATCCGGCCGAGGCGCCGTTTACCATTTCCGAGCTGGAAGAGATATATCCGGCGGCCAGCGCTAAAGCGAAGGAAAAGACGGAGGAGGGAGAGGCATTTAAGGAGAGGGCCCAGGAGGCCACCTTTAAGCTCCAGAGCGGCTACGAGCCGTACCGCGCTATCTGGAGCCATATCATGAATGTTTCCCTGGCCGATTTGAAGAAGAACTATAATAACCTGAATGTCTATTTCGACCTGTGGAAAGGCGAGAGCGACGCCCAGCCGTATATCCCGGGACTGATTGAAGATTTAATTACAAGAGGCATTGCCCATGAGAGTGAGGGCGCTCTTGTAGTGGATGTGGCGCAGGAAGGCGATGCGAAGGAATATCCTCCCTGTATCGTAAGAAAATCCGACGGGGCGGCTCTCTATGCGACCTCGGATCTGGCTACGCTCATCGAGAGGGAGAGGGACTATAAGCCGAACCGTTATATTTACGTAGTGGACAAACGGCAGGAACTCCATTTTATCCAGGTATTCCGCGTTGCGAAGAAGGCCGGGATTGTGAAGGAAGATACAAAGATGATTTTCCTCGGTTTCGGTACAATGAACAGCAAGGAAGGCGGTCCGTTTAAGACCAGAGACGGCGGGGTAATGCGTCTGGAGACCCTGATTAAGGGGATTAACGAGGAAGTCTATAAGAAGATTCAGGAAAAACAGAAGGTTCCGGAGAATGAGATGCAGCGCACCGCCGAGATCGTGGGCCTTGCGGCTCTTAAATACGGAGACCTTTCAAACCAGGCAACAAAGGATTATGTATTCGATGTCGACCGTTTTATCTCCTTTGAGGGGAACACGGGGCCTCATATCCAATATATGATCGTCCGAATCAAATCCATCCTGGAAAAATATGCGGAGCTTCGAGGCCGTGACGCCGCGAAAGTTCAGATCCGCCCGGCCCGGTCGGTGACGGAGAAGGAACTTCAACTGGAACTGTGCCGGTTCGGTGAAGTGATTGAAGCGGCCTTTGCCGAGACTGCTCCCCACAAGATCTGCCAGTATATGTCCGACCTTGCGGATGCCTTTAACAATTTCTATCTGGAGAACAAAATTATTGCCGAGGAAGATGCTGAAAAACAGGCTGCATTTATCAGCCTTATCACACTTACGAAAGAGGTGCTGGACACCTGTATGGATCTTCTGGGAATGGAGTCTCCGGAACACATGTAATATGCATTTACAGGCGGCTGTCCACTGAGGGAGCCGCCTGTCTATCTATTGGAGGGGTCATTTTGAATATCAGGGATATGGCAGTTGACACGTTCTGGAAGGGAGAAGTGCGTGTTCAGGCGGTGGTGGAAGACGGTGACGGGAGCTACAACACCAGAATCTTCATTAAGAACGGGGAAATTTATGATTACCACTGTACCTGTGCACAGGGAAATTCCTATAAGGGAGCATGTGTTCACGGCCGGACATTGCTAAAGGAATACGGAGCCAGGGAACGGGAGAACAGGAGCATTCCGATATCGACTTCGCCGTCTGTCAGGACGATGATCCGGGAGTATACAAACCGTGAGGTCGCCCGGATTATGGGGGAAGAGATTTCGGAAACCGTGAGCCTGGTGCCGCGCCTCATTGTGGGGCACAGGGGTGTTTCCCTGGAATGCCGTATCAGGGAGAAACGGCAGTATCTGATTAAAGATTTAGGCGCATTTTCCGATGCGGTCAGGACGGGAAAGCGGGTGGAGTACGGAAAAGGGCTTGCCTTTGAGCACAGCCTCTCGGCCTTTACGCCGGAAAGCCGTCCGCTTGTCCAGATGGTGATTGAGGAGACGGGAATCTATAAGGAACATTTTGAAGATATCAGGAAGAGGACGAACACTACGGTGCCTCTCCTGAATACTATTTTCCTGAGTAAACCGGCCTGTGACCGGTTTTTCGCAATCATGGAAGGAAATGTGATTGATACGGAGGATTATAAGGGGCATAGAAGGGAACTTCTGCTTCTTAAGGGAAAACCGGCATTCTACGTTAAGGCAAAACGGATTGGCAGGGAGGGAATCGAGATCTCGGTTCCGGAGGAGCTGATGGCATTTCAGGGAGAAAAGAGCCTCTATGTGGCCGACGAGAACTGCTTGTACTGCTGTGACCGGGAGAGTACGGAAATCCTGACCTTATTCTTAAAACACATCTTATCCGAACCGGGCGGAACACGCAGGGTGAGAGTAAATGAGAGGGATATCCCGCTTTTTTATGAGAGGGTTTTAAAAGGACTCGATGAAGCGGGGCTTTTGAAGACGGAGGGGATTGACTGGGAGCAGTACAGACCGGGAGAGCTGAAGGCCAGATTTGAGTTTGACAGCAGCGAGCCGGGGGAAATTGCCCTGAAACCGACTCTGTCCTATGGGGATTTCTCATTTCATCCGCTGGACGATGAGCGGATACCAAAGGAAATATGCAGGGATGTACCGGGAGAGTTCAGAGTCAGCCGGCTTATTACGAAATATTTTGAGTTCCGGGAGAATAATGGAGAGCATCTGGTAATCCGTGAGGACGAGGATGCCATCTACCGCCTTTTGAGCGAGGGGATGGACCGGTTCCGGGAAATCGGCGAGGTGTGGGTTTCCGAGAGCGTCAGGAACATAAGAGTGCTTGAGCCGCCCAGAATTTCCCTGGGAGTTTCCGTAAACGGCAACTGGCTTGACCTTAAAGTGGATGCGCAGGGGATGACTTCCGCGGAGATGGCCAGGATTCTCTCGGAATACCGGCAGAAGAAGCAGTACTGCCGGATGAAAAACGGAGATTTCCTGCGTCTGAACGACGATGGGCTTCTTACGCTTCTGAAGCTTTCGGACGGCCTCTCTCTCGGGAAGAACGATTTGCAGTCCGGTGTCATAAAGCTGCCGGTCTATCGGGCATTTTACCTGGAAAGTCTGGTGAGGGAAAATGGGCATATCCCGTTCTCCAGGGACAGCTTTTTTAAGACGATTGTAAGGGATCTGCAGCTTTCGGAAACCGTGGGGTATGAACCGCCGGACGAGCAGGGACGGGTGCTGAGGGAATACCAGAAAGCCGGTTTTGTCTGGATGAAAATGTTGGACATGTACCGTTTCGGCGGTATTCTTGCCGATGATATGGGGCTTGGAAAGACACTTCAGATGATTACGCTCTTGGTGTCCGAGAAGGAGGAACGCAAGGAAGGCGACGGGGACTTCGTCTCCCTGGTGATCTGCCCCGCATCACTCATATACAACTGGGGTCACGAGATTGCCGTATTTGCTTCTTCACTTAAGGTCCTTCTGGTGACCGGGCCGCAGGCCGAGAGACAGAAGGCGCTGGAAAATATAAAAGAGTATGATGTGGTGGTCACATCCTATGATTTGCTCAAACGGGATCTGCCGTTTTATATGGAACATACCTTCCGCTTTGAGGTGATCGATGAGGCACAGTATATCAAGAACGCATCTACCCAGAGTGCGAAAGCGGTCAAGGCCGTAAGGGCCGTGACGCGCTTTGCCCTGACGGGAACTCCGGTGGAAAACAGGCTCAGTGAGCTGTGGAGCATCTTTGATTACCTGATGCCTGGCTTTTTATTTACCTACCGCAGATTTAAAACCATGTTTGAGATACCGATTGTAAAGGAGCAGAGCGGGGAAGCCCTTGAGAATCTCCACAGGATGATCCGCCCGTTTATTCTGAGAAGGCTGAAAAAGGACGTCCTTAAGGAACTGCCCGATAAGATGGAAAAGGTGGTCTACTCGGCGCCGGAAGGCAAACAGAAGACCCTCTATCAGGCGGCGGCCCTGAAACTGCGACAGAGTCTTGAGGAGGATGAAACGGCGGCCGAGGGCGGAGGAAAACTCCAGATACTGGCCGAACTTACGAGACTCAGGCAGTTATGCTGTGATCCCTCCCTCTGTTTTGAACGCTACAGCGGGGAGTCGGCCAAGCTGGAGACCTGCATTTCCCTCATTGCGTCGGCAGTGGAGTCTGGGCATAAGATTCTTTTATTTTCTCAGTTTGCCTCCATGCTGTCGATTATCGGGCAAAGACTTAAAAAAGAAGAGATCTCGTATCATCTGCTCATCGGTTCGACATCAAAGGAAGAACGAAACAGGATGGTAAACGATTTCCACCGCGACCAGGTGCCGGTTTTTTTAATCTCCTTAAAAGCGGGCGGAACGGGACTCAACCTGACGGCGGCCGACATTGTGATACATTACGATCCATGGTGGAATGTGGCCGCCCAGAACCAGGCAACGGACCGCGCCCACCGCATCGGTCAGAGCAGGCAGGTGACGGTGTATAAGCTGATCATGAAGGATACAATAGAGGAAAATATTTTAAACCTTCAGGAAGCGAAGAAAAACCTGGCCGATCAGATCGTGACGGAGGGGATGGTTTCGCTGGGCGAGCTCAGCAGGGAAGAACTGATTCGGATTTTAAGTTAACAAACAGGATCAATGACGAAGTGGATCGAGGC
>CATWBR010000158.1 GCA_958349075.1 uncultured Clostridium sp. | reverse complement strand
TTACAAGTACAATTCTATGTTATGATGATGCATATCCGAGGTGAAGGAAACTGCGCAGGCTTTCAGCGTTACTGTTCATCCCCCGCTTAAAAACAGCGTGCTGTGAACAATAACCTTTCAGCTCCCATAAAGAACCGGAATGAAAAAGGAGAGATCATCATGACAACAAGAAACAGTCAGGCATACAAAATCGCAATGACCGGGCTTTTGGCCGCCCTCTCATACGTTGTATTTACTTCCATCCATCTTGGAAACGCGGTCTGTGTACTCGGAGCGCTTCTGATAGGAGGCTTTTACGGAGGCCTGGGAGGAGCCATCGGTATGACCATCGGAGATCTTCTGGATCCCGTCTACGTCATCTATGCGCCGAAGACATTTATCTGTAAGCTCTGCATCGGCCTGATTACAGGATTAATTGCACATAAGCTTGGAAAAATCGATCACAGCAGTGATAAAAAACATATTTTTAATTATACGGTAATAGCAGCATCGGCCGGACTTCTGTTCAATGTGATAGCCGATCCGCTGATAGGGTATTATTATAAACTGTGGATTATCGGAAAACCGGCGGCGGAGCTGAGCCTGGCCTGGAATGTGGCTTCCACATCCATCAATGCCGTAACCTCGGCCATTGTCTCGGTGGCTGTGTATATGGCGCTTCGTCCGGCACTCAGGAAAGCCGGTCTCTTTTCCGGATTGTCTGCGTAAAAAAACGATGGAGACAACGAAAAATACATGGAAGATTTGAATACGACAAATGTTACGGAAAAACAGGTAACCTCATTACAACCTAAAAAAATTGCTGCGATTAATGATATTGCAGGATATGGCCGCTGTGCACTGACAGCGGCTATTCCTGTAATCAGCGCACTGAAAGTACAGTGCTGTCCTCTTATCACAGCCGTGCTTTCCAACCATGCAGGATATCCCTCCTGTTTTTTTGATGATTATACGGACCGGATGGAAGCTTACATCGAGGAATGGAAGAAACTGGGCTTTTCCTTTGACGGAATCATGACCGGATTCCTTGGTTCCGCAAGACAGGTGGAAATTGTAACGGATTTTATTCGGTATTTTAAAAAAGAGAATACGCTGGTTCTGGTAGATCCCACGATGGGAGACAACGGAATGGCCTACAGCGTCTGCGATCAGCAGCTCTTTGACGGGATGAAGGAACTGATACAGTACGCGGACATCATCACTCCGAACCTGACGGAGGCTTGTATCCTGACGGATACACAGTATCAGGAAAAGGGATGGAGCAAGAGAAAACTTGCCGACCTGACCTACAAGCTGATCCTGATGGGGGCGGGAGCCGTGGTGCTCACCGGAGTGGTCAAAGGCAGCCTTATTCTCAATGTCATTCACGAGAGAGGAAAAGAACCGGTTTTCCAGACCGCTCATTATGTGGAGGGAAGCCATCACGGATCGGGAGACGTATTTTCCGCCGTGATCGGGGCCAGTATCGTGAAAGGCGTCGGCCTGGAGGAAGCAGTCAGAAGAGCGGCGGCATTTACGAGAAAATGTGTAGAGCGAACGGAGGAACTGGGCGTACCGGAAGTGGAAGGGCTCTGCCTGGAGGAATGCCTGTCCTATTTAATGAAAATCAGTTGAGGAATGAGAACGCCGCCGGGACGGTCGGGGGCGGAATGGTGAGATTATGAGTCTTCAGTCCCGGTTTGTAAGTTGTTGTGGGTGGGAAATCCGGGCAGAAAAAGTTCCTGCGGGAAACGCTCGCGCTCTTCGAAGTGCATAACGGTACTAACCTCGAAAAGACCTCGGTAAGTGCCGATGAACTTCAGGTTCCCTTCGGAATCATTTTCTCCCGGATTCCCCCTCACCACACCCTTATGGCCGGGACTGAAGACTTATCCAACCAATTCACCCCGCCCGCATCCCTCAAAGCAGTCCCCGCATCTCAACTAATAAAGGGAACAACCTGAAATAGGGCTTTCCATAAAGAAAAAACTGTAGTATAATCGACAAAGATATGGCAGTCGGGGAAAAAATTGGCTGCCGCTCACATCGGATATATTCCGCGAAGCGTGCTGCCGGGCACGAGTGAACCGAAAGAAAGACAGTTATCAACAGGAGGAAGAAATGTTAGATTTAAAGTTTGTCAGAGAAAATCCTGAAATCGTAAAGCAGAATATTAAGAATAAATTTCAGGACAGCAAGCTGTGCCTTGTGGATGAAGTGATTGAACTGGATGCGAAGAACAGAGCAGCCAAGAAAGAGGCGGATGACCTTCGCGCCAATAAAAATAAAATCGCCAAACAGATCGGCGCCCTGATGGGACAGGGGAAAAAGGATGAGGCCGAGGAGATGAAGAAGCAGGTTGCCGAGCAGTCCGCGCGCCTGGCCGAGCTGGAGGAGCAGGAGAAAGAACTGGGAGATCAGATCTTAAAGAAGATGATGACCATTCCGAATATCATTGATCCCAGTGTTCCGATTGGAAAAGACGACAGTGAGAATGTGGAAGTCCAGAAATACGGCGAGCCGGTGGTTCCCGATTTTGAGATTCCTTATCATACGGAGATCATGGAACGCTTTAACGGAATCGATCTGGACAGTGCCAGAAAGGTAGCCGGCAACGGTTTTTACTACCTGATGGGAGATATCGCAAGACTTCATTCCGCAGTGATTTCCTATGCAAGGGATTTTATGATCAACCGCGGTTTTACTTACTGCGTTCCACCGTTTATGATCCGCAGCAACGTTGTAACCGGCGTTATGAGTTTTGCCGAGATGGATGCGATGATGTATAAGATCGAGGGAGAGGATCTCTATTTGATCGGGACAAGCGAGCACTCCATGATCGGTAAATTTATCGATACGGTTGTTCAGGAAGAAGAACTGCCTAAGACTCTCACCAGCTACTCCCCATGTTTCCGTAAGGAAAAGGGAGCGCACGGAATCGAGGAGAGAGGTGTATACAGAATCCATCAGTTTGAAAAGCAGGAGATGATCGTTGTCTGCAAACCGGAAGACAGCAAGATGTGGTTTGACAAACTGTGGCAGAATACCGTTGACTTATTCCGATCCCTGGATGTTCCGGTAAGAACACTGGAATGCTGTTCCGGAGACCTGGCCGATCTGAAAGTGAAATCGGTCGATGTGGAGGCATGGTCCCCGAGACAGAAGAAGTATTTTGAGGTCGGAAGCTGTTCCAACCTTGGAGATGCCCAGGCCAGAAGGCTTAAAATCCGCGTAAACGGCCAGGACGGCAAATATTTTGCCCACACATTAAACAACACGGTGGTAGCTCCTCCGCGTATGCTGATCGCATTCCTGGAGAACAATCTTCAGGCGGACGGTTCTGTAAGCATTCCTGAGCCGCTGCGTCCATATATGGGCGGAATGACGGAGATCCGCTGATATCCGGGAGACATAAGCCTCCGCTGAGTCCGGTTTTCAGAAACCTTTAACAGGTTTTGAAAGGAGCGGCAATGATCAAAAAAGTTTTGATATGTCTTTTGGCAGTTAGTATCTTTTCACTCGGCGCCGCCGGTTCAGCCCTGGCAAAAACCGCGGCGGCAGAAGAGGCCCACGAGCCTGAGACTGCAGCAAGTACAAAGGACAGTTTAGAAATTACGGCAAATGATGTCAATGTTGTAATCGCATTTTCGGAGGATGGGAAGTTTCACTTTGAGTACGACAATTCCAAATTCACAGTCGATACAACGGAGAAGGATCACACCACCAGGATACAGATAGGCAGAAAAACCGCTGATAAGCTGCATTTGGAGGATCGGGTCGAGGTCTGCATTCCCGATATACCATACGCTTTCCTGAAAGGTGTGTCTGAAAATGGCGCGTTTAATATACCTGCAGTGAATGCCGATATCACCGTCATCAATCATTCCGGCGCAGTGAGTGTGGAATTGCCGTCTGATTTCAGTAAGACAGTCACTTATACTGCCGACTCCGGCGCCTGTACCATCGGGCTGAACGGTAATACGGATGTCACGGTGAATGCATCCATATCGGACAGTGCGGTATCGTTACCGGACGGCTGGCCGGCACTCAATTACAGGAGAACAGAATACAGCCATACAAGCGGCACCGGTACGGCAAAAATCAACTTTGAGGTCAGGGATTGTGCGGTATCGATTAAAAAGTAGTCAGCTCCGGTTTCAAGGTGCGGCAAAAAGAATGAAAATAGGAATGTTAAGGCAGGAGATAACCAGGAATGGCTCCTGCCTATTTTTTAGGGATAATACTCTTAACAGAGTAAACGGGGATGAAAGTATGGATAAAAAAATCACATCATTAAAACGGTTTTTGAAGAATGAGACAGTATTCTGCATCGCGGCGCTGCTTGCCTTTTTTTCTTCCCTGGCGGTGCGGCCGGGGAAGGAATATATGGGATACATTGATTTCAGGACACTGGCGCTCTTATTCTGCCTGATGGCGGTGGTGGCGGGTATGCAGTCCATCGGAGTTTTTACCCTGCTTGGGCAGAAACTTCTATCCGGCACTCACGGCACGAAAAAGCTCTCATTTATTCTTGTATTTCTCTGCTTTTTCTGCAGCATGGCAATCACCAACGACGTAGCGCTGCTCACCTTTGTTCCGTTTACCATCCTGGTCTATCAGATGGTAGGAAAGGAGGAGAGGCTTACAAAACTGATTGTGCTTGAGACAATTGCCGCCAATCTGGGAAGTATGGCAACTCCGGTGGGAAATCCGCAGAATCTTTATCTGTATTCGGTGTCCGGGATCACGATGGCAGAATTCATGGAGGCGGTGCTGCCCTATACCGTCGTTTCCCTGCTTCTTCTGGGATTTGTCCTGGCTTTAGAGAAGGATGAAAAGATCGAGGTGAAGGTGAGAATGGGAGCCGGGCCTGAGGATGCGGGAGCATTTATTAAACGATTCGCCGTATACGTGCTCCTGTTCCTGCTCAGCCTTTTGGTAGTGATACATATGGTTCCGTGGCAGGTTGCGCTGCCGGCCGTACTTTTATGGATGCTCACCAGAGACAGGACGGTTTTAAAGGAACTGGATTATTTCCTCCTGTTGACGTTTCTCTGTTTTTTTATATTCATCGGAAATATGAAGCGGATCGATGCGGTGAATTTATGGCTGAGCGGTCTGATTGACGGCCACGAACTGATAACGGGGATTGCCGCCAGCCAGATTATCAGTAATGTTCCTGCCGCCATTTTGCTGTCGGGTTTTACCGGAGAATATAAAACTCTTCTGACAGCCGTAAACCTGGGAGGGCTGGGAACGTTAATCGCCTCCCTGGCCAGCCTCATTTCCTATAAATTTTTTGTAAGGGCTTACGATGAAAAGAAAGGCGGGTACTTCAAAACATTCACAGTATGGAATCTGGCTTTTCTGGCCGTTTTAGCCGCACTGGCCTTTCTTCTGACAGAGAGGGTCTAGATTACCTTTTACTCCGTATCCGGTAACGACGTAATGCCTCCTTTTGTCCGCTCCACACGGACGGTTGCATTTTATGGAAAGAACGTGTAGAATAAAAGGCAGTAATCAGAAATATTGGTATGACGAAAATCAGGAGGATGACAGAATGAAGTATATAATCGTGCTTGGTGATGGAATGGCCGACGAGCCAATTGAGGCGCTGGGTGGAAAAACCCCGATCGAGTATGCGGACACTCCGGCGATGGACCGCCTGGCCCCTCTCTCCGAGGTGGGTCTTGCGGCGACGATCCCGGATGGAATGAAGCCGGGCAGTGATACGGCAAACCTTGCCGTTCTGGGATATAACCCGCAGAAATATTACACGGGACGCTCACCGCTTGAGGCTCTCAGCATCGGCGTTGATATGAAGACAACCGACATCGCCCTGCGCTGCAACATTGTTACGCTGTCCGAAGAGGAAGGTCCCTACGATGAGAGGACGATCATCGACCACAGTTCCGACGAGATTTCCACGGAGGATGCCGCCGTGCTTTTAGACGCGGTAAAGGAAGTATTTGAAAATGAGACATATCATTTCCATGTGGGAACCAGCTACCGCCATCTTCTGATCTGGGAAAAGGGCGAGGTCGTTGAGCTGACCCCTCCTCATGATGTGCTGACACAAAAGATTGGTCCGCACCTTCCCCAGGATGAAAAACTGAGGGAAATGATGAAAAAGAGCTTTGATATCCTGAACCATCATCCGCTGAATGAAAAGCGGGCTGCGGAAGGAAAGAACAAGGCCAATTCACTCTGGTTCTGGGGAGCCGGTACAAGGCCCGCCTTATCCTCTTTCTACGAAAAGACAGGAAAGAAGGGTGTAATGATCTCGGCGGTCGATCTTCTCAAAGGCATTGCGGTAGGCGCAGGCATGAGAAACATTGAGGTTCCCGGCGCCAACGGCGGTTTGAATACAAATTATGAGGGGAAGGCCCTTGCAGGCGTAAAAGCCCTGCTGGAAGAGGGCGCTGACTTTGTCTATATCCATGTGGAGGCGCCGGATGAGATGGGGCATCAGGGAAGCGTGGAGAAAAAGGTGAAGGCCATCGAATACCTGGATCAGAGACTGATCCGGATTGTGGCGGAAGAGATGGATCAATCGGGGCAGGATTACAGGCTTCTTATCATGCCGGATCACCCGACGCCAATCCGCTGCCGCACACACGTCTCCGCCCCGGTGCCGTATCTTCTGTATGACAGCAGAAAAAAATCCGGCCAGGGACTCCTGTACAGCGAGGCTAATGGAAAGAAATCCGGTATCCTGGTAAAAGAGGGATACAGAATGATAGACCGTCTTCTGGAAGAATAAATCATAAAGCGGGAAGTTAGAAAACGAAACACGGTGTCATACAGAAATAGCGGCACAAGTGGGAACAATTCTGCAGAGACAGATATAGAAGCGCAGATGAACGGACAGATACATACAAAGAACCTCCTCTTTTGAGAAAGAGGAGGTTCTTTGTATACAGGCAATTTGAATAACTGTTATTTCCTAAGCGCATTTACCCTTGATTACTTCTTTAAAAAATCGCTGAACTCCTTTAATTCTTTTTTCTTATCTTCCGAAAGACTGTTGAACTCAATGTTGCAAATGGCACCCTCTAACGTGTAAAGATGTACCAGACAAACATTGGGATATGTTTCTTTCAGCTTTAAAAAGGACTGTTTGGAACCTGTCTCAATCAGCTTTTCGGCGGAATCGATTCCGACCGATACCAGCTTTTTTTCCATTTCTTTCCCAATATTCATCATAGATGTTAATTCTGACATAATACCTCCTGGGTTGTAATTTTAAAGTACTTCCTCTAATGTTACTTTCGGAACCGCCATCAGCGAATAATTCGTATGATAGATGACAAATCCCGGTGCCGCACCGGCTACTTTCTTGACGGATTTTTTCTGGATATAATCGATCTCCACTTTTTCACTTCCCCGCCCTTTGGAATAATAGGCGGCAAGGGAACCGGCCTCCTCAAAGGTCCTGTCGGGAAGTTCGCGGCCCTCCGCTTTTACGACCACATGGGAGCCGGGAATACCCTTTGCGTGGAACCACCAGTCATTGCCGGAGGCCACCTTAAAGGTCAGCTCTTCGTTCTGATAGTTGTTCTTTCCGACATAAATATGAAATCCGTCGGAGGAAATATAGTGGAACGGACGGCTGGTGATTTTGACCTTTTTTCCGGACGGGCCGTGCTTTTTGATAAAGCCGTACTCCGTCAGCTCCTGCTTAATCTGTGCCAGATCCTCCTCCTTCAGGGCAATGTCAAGGGATGTGCTGATGGACTCCAGATGCTCGATTTCCTGCTTTGTCTCTTCCACATATTTGGAGAGAGCCTCCCAGGTACGTTTCAGTTTATTGTATTTATCGAAAAATTTCTGCGAATTTTCCCTGGCGGTAAGTTGGGGATCCAGAGGAATTTTGACTGTTTCATTTGTGTAATAGTTGATGCATTCAAGCTCTTTCTCCCCTCCGCTCAGTTCATATCCGTAAGTGTTGAGGAGTTCGCCGTATATTTTGTACTTATCTCTTTTTTCCGTATCCTTTAATTGCTTTAATTGTAAATCGTACTTTTTATACCCGCGCTCCAGGGCGGTCTGGACGATTCTGCGCAAATCGGAGGATTTCTGCCGGATGCGCGTGATTACGTTTTTGGACGCATAATAAAGTTCCAGGGTGCTGCTGATGGAATCAAACCGGACGGCTTTGTACTCCGGAGGCCAGCAGGTGAGCGGGAGAGCGGAGAATTCAACCGGCTCTTCACTGCGGTAAAGAATATTAGGCTCAAACCTGCCGTCCTTTACTTGTTCCATGGCAAGCGTGAGCGTGCGGCTCAAATGTGTGATTTCCAGCTCGGAAAGGGACGACGCAGGAACATCGGCGTCAATCGAGGCAAGATGGCAGAATTCTTCCGCCATGACGGGGCTGATTCCGGTAAAGCTTGTATATATCGCCTTGCCGGCGGGCGCCTGGGCCGCGGAAAGAGTTTCGGTGAACACCTTCTCATTGGCTGCGAGGGGATCTTTCTTGCCGACGGTCTGCGGGATAAAATAATCCCTCCCCGGAAGCACTTCCCGGACAGAACTGATCTGAGCGGAAATATGTTTGATACTGTCTATGATTCTGCCATCCGGTGTACAGAAAATAATATTGCTGTGTTTTCCCATCAGCTCGACAATCAGGAATTTGCGGCAGAGGTCGCCAAGTTCATCCAGATGTTCAATCTCAAAGCGGATAATCCGTTCCAGCCCGGGCTGGCTCACGGATACAATTTTCCCGTTTCCGATATGCTTTCTGAGGAGCATACAGAAATTGGGCGCCGTCATGGGGCTCTGTTTATTCGTCTGCGTCAGATAGATAAGCGGGAGACTTGCATTTACCGACATCAGAAGACGGTAATTCTCCCTGTTGTTTTTTATTGTAAAAAGGAGCTCGTCCTTTTCAGTCTGGGCAATTTTTGAGATCTTTCCGCCGGTCAGTTTATCATTAAATTCCTTCACCAGACTGGCAATTACTATTCCGTCAAAAGCCATGGTTGGTCATTCCTTTCAAATCTAATATAGTTTCATTAATATAGTTTCAAAGCCGATATAGCTTCAAAGCCAATATAGTTTCAAATTCATTCTAATTCCAATTCCAGGATTGATACAGTTCCAACGCCGTTTTAAGCTTAATAAGTTCTTGGCTTAATTAATTTCTGTCCTTAAAGGTTTCTATCTGTGTCAATTTCTATCTGTATCATTTTCCATGATCGGCGCGAAGGAGAGATTCGAGCCTCCAGAGGAAAAGTGTCATGGACAGCAAATCCGCGCAGCCGCCGGGACTTATATTTTTATCCGTAAAATCTTGGTTCAGCCGGGTAAGGGCCTCCATTCCTTCCTCTGTT
>CATWBR010000157.1 GCA_958349075.1 uncultured Clostridium sp. | reverse complement strand
GCCTTATCCCATCAAAGCACGGTTCGTACCACACGGTTTCAGAAGGAGGATGGTTTATGAAGGCGCTTATTCGTCCAAAAGATTTGACAGAGGGGAGGCCGTTCCCGGTTCTACTCTCCTACTCTCTCCCCATGTTTGCCAGCATGTTTTTTCAGCAGGCCTACAATCTCGCCGACAGTTGGATCGCGGGCAACCACATCGGTTCCGTCTCCCTTGGAGCCGTAGGGACATGTTATCCGGTCACCGTCCTCTATATTGCCGTCGCATCCGGCCTCGGCATCGGCACCTCCATTTACTGCTCCCAGCAATTTGGTTCCGGCGAACACCACAATGTAAAAAAAGCCGTAAGAACGGCCCTGCTCTGCTTTATCCCATGCTCCGTATTCCTGATGTTTATCGGCCTTATTGCCTGTCCCCATATCCTGACATGGCTCTCCGTCCCAAAAGAGGCCCTGCTGCCGACACGGCAGTATCTCTTCATATACACTGCAGGCCTGCCGTTTCTCTTTCTGTACAATATCACTACCGGTGTGCTGAACGGGCTGGGGAACTCCGGGGCTCCCCTGATTTTTCTGATTTTCTCTTCCTTTATGAATATCGCCCTGGATTTGCTCCTGGTGCTTTTCATTCCGCTCGGGATCTCGGGTCTGGCCCTGGCTACCCTTCTCTCCCAGGCGGCATCTTCCTTTGCCACGCTCTTTGCCGTAAAGAGACTGTGTCGCCGGCTCGGCGGGGAATACCGTCCTTCCTTCTCCCTGCCCGTTTTAAAGGAAATACTAAAGCTTGCAGTTCCAAGCATTGTCCAACATGTATTCATGTCCACCGGCCAGCTTGCCCTGCAGAATATCATCAACGGATACGGCGTCATCACACTGACCGGCTATTCCATTGCCTTCCGCATCAACGGGCTGTATGTCAACTCACTGATGGCGCTCAGTAACGCTCTCTCCGGCTTTATCGCGCAGAATAAGGGGGCCGGACATCACGAACGCATCCGGCAGGGATACCGGCTCTGTCTGATTCTGGGCGGATGTTTCACTTCGGCCGTCGTGTTCCTGATGCTCGCGGACGGGCCGCGCATCCTGTCGTTATTCGTCTCGCCTGATCCGGGAAAAGAGGATATCATTGCAGTGGGAATGGGGTTTGTCCGCATTGTGGTTCCCTTTTATTACCTGGTCTGCCTGAAAATCGTGACGGACGGAGCCTTAAGGGGAATCGGCCGCATGAACGCTTTCATGATGTCCAGCATCTCGGATGTGATGGTGCGTCTCCTCCTCGGGAATTTCTTCTCCCGTCACTGGGGCATAAACGGCGTCTGGTGGATCTGGCCGGCCGCCTGGGCGGTTGGAACCGCCATCTGCTGCGCATCGTACCGGAGGCCGGACAGAAACAACACAAAAAGGGCCGTACAGAACAACTGATAATCATCGGTTCTGCAACAGCCCTTTTCACAAAATGTCAGAACAGGATATACATTACAATTGAGACAATCGAATACCGGCAGAAAAACCCAGACTTCCATTCAGGTTCCACTGCCGGTATTTACATTATCCTGTCTTCTGCCGTTTACCGCCTGTTATTTATTGCGGCCGCAGCACTTCTTGTATTTCTTTCCGCTTCCGCATGGACATGGATCGTTTGGATAGATCTTCTGCTCGTTGCGGACGGTTCCGGATGCTTTCTGCGTCTTGTAGAGTTCTTTTCTCTTCTCCTCTGTCAGGATGGAATCCCACTGCGGAAGTTCAAAAAGCCAGTTAGCCTTTGCCTCTACCATGTTGTAATATAATTTCTCCGGATCAATCTCAATCTTGACTGCGGTATCCTCATCCATCGTCTCGATTGGATTCTCGTAGCCCTTCAGGCTCTCGTTGATTCCGTCTAAAAATCCCGTCATGATTAATACTTCTGTCTCATATTTTTCAGCCAGTTCTTTCACTGTGCCTTCTATTACCTCTGTGGGATTGGAAAGGATTTTCTCATAAATTCCCTTTTCAATTGTAAAATACCCGGACCAGAGTTCTTCCTTCTGTTTATCATCCATCCCATCGCCGTATGCAAGATTACGCCAGTTTTCCAACAATGTCATATGTAATAACCTTCCTTTTTCCGTGATTATTAACGCAAATGCGTCAGTCCGTCTCTAGTATATAACATGTTGACGGTTTTTGCAAAATATTTTTTTTAAACGTACCGTTTCACGCATGGCAGAAAGCCGCCTGCTCTTTTACAAAACCCAGGAACCGCCCTGCCGCAGGAGAGATAAAACGGTCTTCCTTCCAGAACATGTAAAGCGTGCGCGGCGTTACATAGTCCGTCAGCCGCAGGCATGTAACGTGATAACGGCTGTCGCCGTACCGCCTGGGTACCACGGCGACGCCCATTCCGGCCGCCACAAGCTGCGTGACCATAATATTGTCCGCCGCTTCATGGACAATCCTACGCTTGATCCCCTGATCTTCATAGACCCTGTCGTTTTCATGGCGGAGCCCGCTCGATTTATTATAAGCGATGAACTGGCAGTCTTTCGTGTCCCGTATACAGACCTCCTCCCGAGAGGCGAGTGGATGTCCGGGAGGCACAATCAGAGCCATCTCCTCGATATAGACGGGAAACGAAGCCAAAGCGGCACATTCCGGCCGTGAGCCAAAGCCCACATCACTTTTCCCGGAAAGCACGCACTCTTCTGCCTCCTTCGTCGGCTGTTCAAGGAGTGTGAACTTCACGCTGTGATTCTTCGGAGTCTCGCAGAATGACCGGACAATGCGGGGAATAAATACGGCGCTCATCGCGCTGATATAGGAGAGGGTGATGTGGCCCCTGTCGGAATTTACCAGGCAGTCAATACTGTCCACTGCGCTCTCTATCTCCCCCATAATCCTTTCCGTATGATCCAGCAGAATCTCTCCGTACTTCGTAAGCTCCACGGTGCGCCCGTCCTTCTTAAACAGGGGGGCGTTCAATTCCTTCTCCAGCTCCTGAATCGAGAAACTGAGGGCCGGCTGGGATATAAAAAGAAGTTGAGCGGCCTTTGTATAATTTCCGGTCTCCGCCACCTTCTGAAAATATTGTAACTGCTTAAGCGTCATTCCACTCTCTCCTTAAGGCTCTATGCCTTTTATGATAATTCACAGTTTTGCCTATGTCAATGATAAGTTTTATTGTCATTTTCCATAAAATATAAGTATTTCCTTATTTGCCCACTTTATTATATCATCGAATTACCACAAAGAAACATTTTAATACGGCAGAAATTCGACAATTTTAACAGAACCCGAACGGGTGTCTGCGCGGCCGGTACCGGAAAAGGCGCCTTCCGGCCGGCACAGGGTGTGGATTGCACCCGGATCATCTGCCGCAAACCAAGAAAAAACAAGCGTAAACCAGGAGGTTAACTATAATGAACGAGAATAAATCCACAAAACAGGTGGCAATTATCGGTGAATCCATCAGTCACAGCATGTCTCCCGCCATGATGAACGCGGCATTCCGGGAAAAAGGCCTGGACTATCATTTTTCCATCATCAACGCGGCCCCGGAGAATTTCAGGGATGTGCTGATGAAGCTTCCCGAACAGAATTATGCAGGACTGACCGTGACCATTCCGTACAAGATTGAAATCATGCAGTATCTGGATGAAATCGACCCGATGGCCCGACTCATCGGCGCGGTCAACACCGTCAAATTTGAGAACGGAAAAATGAAAGGGTACAACACCGACGGGGAAGGTTTTGTCCGCGGCCTGGAAGAAGATTTCGGCGTAAATGTCCCGGATAACACCTTTTTTATCATAGGCGCCGGCGGTGTCTCCCGGGCCCTTACCACGGTGCTGGCCTCCAGAAAACCGAAACGTATTTTCCTGGAATCCCTCTACTTCGAGGATGCCAAGTCCCTCTGTGACAATATCAATAAAAATGTTTACGACTGCTGTGTACCGCTTAAGACGGATGAAAATTTTAAGCCTTTCATTGATCAGGCCGATGTTATCATCAACGCCAGCTTCATCGGAATGCCGCCTCATGAAAATGAGACGCCTGTTGACACCTCCCTTCTCCGAAAGGAGCTTCTGGTGGCGGATGTGATTTACAACCCCATAAAGAGCAGGTTCCTTCAGGCGGCGGATGGTCTGGGATGCCGCCACTTAAACGGCCAGGTGCAGCTCTTCCATCAGGGAAAAATCGCCTTTAAAATCTGGACCGGTGAGGATGCTCCCTCCGACGTCATGCGAAAGGCCGTGTTTGGGTAAATAGCTAATAAATTTCAATGGAAAAGGAGTATTTAAAAATGAAAAAAATATTGGATCAGATGAATTTAACCGGAAAAAAAGCGCTTGTAACCGGCGGCGCCCGCGGACTGAATTACAGCATTGCGGAAGGCCTCTGTGAGGCAGGCGCCGATGTAGTGCTTCTGGATATCAGTGAAACCGTGTCTGAGTCGGCGAAGACACTCTCGCAGCTCGGTACAAGGGTATATGGGGTAAAAGGCGATTTATCCAACACCTCCGATTTGGACCGTATGTATGCCGAAGCACTTGATTACCTGGGCGGGCGCCTTGATATTCTGATTAACGGCGCCGGTATCCAATACCGCTGCCTGGCAAAGGATTTCCCGGAAGACCAGTGGCGCAGGGTGCTGGATCTCAACCTGAATGCACTCTTCTTCATGGCCCAGCGGGCGGGGCGCACGATGCTTGAACAGGGCTACGGACGCCTGATCAACATCGCATCCTTGAGTTCCTTCGACGGCGCCAGCATGATCGCGGCCTACACGGCCAGCAAGGGAGGCGTGGCACAGCTCACCAAGGTACTGTCCACCGAGTGGGCGGAACAGGGAGTCAACGTCAATGCCATTGCACCGGGCTACATGGTGACGGAGCTGACAAAGAATATAAAAGAAGTAAATCCAAAGCAGTACGAAAGCATCTGCACACGCATTCCCAAGGGAAGATGGGGACAGCCGGAAGATTTAAAGGGGCTGGCGGTCTTTCTCGCATCCGACGCATCCGAGTACATGACCGGGCAGATTATCCCGGTGGACGGCGGTTACCTGAGCAAATAAAAGGAGGACATATCAATGGATGGTATTGGAATTTTAGGTCTCGGCATCGGGCTGGGCCTGCTGATTTATTTAAGCTTCAAGGGCTGGAGCATGATTCCCACCTCAATCGCCGCATCCCTGGCCGTCATCATTACCAACCGGATGAACCTCTGGGATGCCTTCAGCGTAAGCTATGCGACCTCGATGAAAAATTACGCCGGAACCTATCTCCTTCTGTTTTTCCTGGGCACCGTATTCGGAGGCCTGATGGGGGAAAGCGGGGCGGCAAAATCAATTGCGGTCAAGCTGCTGAACACGCTGGGAAGCGGCAAGGGGCTTCTGATTGTAGTTCTGGTCAGCGGAATCCTTTCCTATGGAGGCATCAACCTCTTTGTCCTGCTTTTTACGATCTATCCCATCGCGCTGGTCCTGTTTAACAATGAAAATATTCCCAAGCGCCTGTTTCCGGCGGCGATGCTGCTGGGAAGCGCCACCTTCAGTATGGTGGGCCTGCCCGGCTCTCCGGCCATCCAGAACCTGATTCCCTGCGCGGTGCTTGGTACAAATGCCTACGCGGCCCCGCTCAACGGAACGCTTGTATCCATCGTGATGTTTGCCCTGGGCATGGTTTTCCTGGTACGCCAGCAGAAACGGCTGGCCGTGGCCGGTATCGGCTTTGTGCCCGGTTACCGTGACGACCTGGATAAAATCCGGATCTCGGAGGACGACGATCTCCCGCACTGGGCTCTGTCCGTGCTTCCGATGGCAGTTCTGATTCTCTTCATTTTCTTTACACGCAATACCCTGGACACCGTTTATGCGGTAAATGTCGCCCTGTCCATCGGAATTGCCATGGTGCTCTGCCTGTTCTGGAAACGCATTGAGAACCCGCTTAACTCAATCAATGAGAGCGCCTCCAACAGCATCACCGCCTTGCTCAACACATCGGTAATCGTGGGCTTCGGCGGCGTGGTACAGGCCTCCTCCGGTTTTGCCTCCGTTGTTGACTTTGCGCTTTCCATGGCTATGAGTCCGCTTATTTCCGCTTCCCTGGCCACCGGTATTGTTTCGGCCGCCACCGGCTCATGCTCCGGCGGCCTGCAGATTTTCCTGGATTCCCTGGGGCCGAAATATATCGAGCTTTGTCAGGCTGCGGGCATCCCTCTGGAGATTCTGCACCGCGTTATCTGCCTGGCCGGCGCGGGCCTGGATACGCTGCCGCACAGCGGTGGTTTTATTACTGCTATTGTCTATACCCAGTTAACGGCAAAGGAATTATATAGTGAAAGAAGACAGATAGGGATGAATGGAATAAATCTAAACCGGGACTAAAACCAACACTGCATTTCTTTGGAATCGGGTGCGGCTTTGAATTTTGTACGGCCGCACCTGAGATGCAGAAATCTGATTATAAAGGAGAATGATTGTGATAAAAACCGTAACCGTCCGCGGAAAGGAAATTGGAGCCGGAGTACCCGGCATTATCGTACCGATCGTGGAAGTAACCGAAACAAAGATTTTAGAAAAAGCGGCGGCCATCCGCAGCCTGGCCATTGATATGGTGGAATGGCGCGTAGATTTCTTTGAACACGCCAGGGAGCCGGAACAGGTCTTAAATACGCTCCACAGGCTCCGTGAAGCCCTCCCCTCTCTCCCGCTGCTGTTCACGTTCCGCACGGCGGAGGAAGGCGGTGAAAAAGAAATATCACCGGCAGAGTATACAAGGTTAAACCGCATGGCCGCCGAAAGCGGCAGCGCCGATCTGATCGATGTACAGATTTTTATGGACGATAAGACGGCAAGGGAAAATATTGCCGCCATTCATGCGGCCGGCGCCCTGGTCATCGGTTCCAACCATGATTTCCATAAGACGCCTCCCCGAGAGGAAATCCTCTACCGGCTCCGTAAAATGCAGGATATGGATGTGGACATTCCAAAGCTGGCGGTGATGCCCGGGGATACGGACGATGTTCTGGAACTCCTCACCGCAACGGCCAGAATGCATGAAATTTACGCCAACCGCCCCATTATCACGATGTCCATGGGTGGAAAAGGAGTTGTCAGCCGTCTGGCTGCGGAAGTTTTCGGCTCCTCCATGACCTTCGGCGCAGTCGGCACAGGTTCCGCCCCCGGCCAGATCCCGGTTGACCGGATGTCCGGCGCCCTGCATCTCTTCCATGCCGCACTGTGAACAAAAAGAAAGTGAGGATGCAATGAATTCAATTACAACCAGTACAAAACTGATAGCCCTTCTGGGATACCCGCTGGTACAGTCCGTCTCCGCGGCCTCCCACAACAGGGTATACGACAAAAAGGGCTGGGATTTCTGCTATCTCCCCGTAGAGGCAGCAAATCCGGAAAACCTGGGAAAAATAATCGGCGGAATGCGCCATATGAACTTTGCCGGTTTCGCCGTCACAAAGCCGTATAAGATTGCCGTAATGAAATATCTGGACGACGCAGATGAGATGACCCGTCTGATGGGTTCCTGCAATACCGTGGTGCTACAAAAGGACGGTTCCTTAAAGGGCTACAACACGGATGGCCTGGGAGCGCTCCGCTCCATACAGGAAGAAACCGGGGTGGCCATCCCGGGCAATACCTTCCTCTGCTTCGGCGCGGGAGGCGCAGGCAAATCCATCTGTATGGAACTGGCCCTGCATAGGGCGGGGCGCATCTATATCTCCGATTTTGAAACACCGTGCCGCGAACTGGCGGAACAGATCAACAAAATAAACCCGGGTATTGCTGTCGCACTGCCCGTAAACGACCGCACTGCCGTCCGCGAAGCCGCGGCTCAGTGCAGCGTCATGATGAACCTGAGCGGACTTGGTATGTATGGCCACCTGGAGGAGACGCCTTTCGAAGAAGCGTGTTTTCTTCCCCATCAAATCTGCTTTGACGCGACCTACACCCCGGCAAGGACCCGTTTTCTCCGGGAGGCGGAAGAAGCAGGCTGTACCGCCGTAAACGGACTCGGCATGCTGGTCTATCAGGCAACCCACCAAATCGCCCTGTGGACCGGACACGAGGAGCCTGTCGCAGAGATGCGAGAAGCAATGAGTTCGGCGGCAGGATGCGTTTCCCGACACTGAAACAACGAAAAGCACGTTTCGCGAACTTTTCATTGCCACTCAAAAAATCCGGCCTGCCTGCAATTTGCAGACAAGCCGGATTAAAAAGGGGAGGATAAGTATTCAAAAATTTCTCTTTTGTGATACTTACAGTATAACCTCCCAAATTGGATTTATACACTCAGCAAAAAAATATTTTTATTAATTTGATTCCGGAACGAATGAACTGTTATTGACGATCGGATACGGTTTTCCTGCTACTATGGTTTTTGAGTTAACCTTTACTGTTCCTGAAGTAACTGTCCCGTCTTTTGTATCATACTTTTTACACGTAACGGCAGCCCCGCTTTTGGCATCATCCAGCGTTATCTTACTGTCCGTCAGGTACAGGATATAACTGTTCCCGCTCTTGCACATCATCCAGCTCTTATTCCTGACATTCAGCCCCTGTTTTGACAATTCCTCCGCAACCACCTTGGCAAAAGATCCATACTGCCCATACCCCGCATTGTCTGTTGAGATTGCTTCCGAATCCAGAGTGGCGTTTTTCTTAAAAAACTCCTCCAGGTTCTTATATGTCACTCCTTCATAAGAACTTAAATCCATATTGGTGAGCAGCGAATGGAGCGTCACGATATCCATCTCCCATTCTCCATGCTTGCTGCACTCAATTCTCACCGCCTCCAGATTATTCACGAGCTGGCATCTGTATCTGCCCCCGCTCTTACACAGGCCGTCATAGGCGTAGACAATGGAACTTATCTCCGTCCCCTTATCATTGCCTCCGTGATCCGTAATAATCTTATTCAACACCTGGACAGCCGTATCCGGATCGGGCGCCTTCCCCAAATCAATAAGTCCCGCCAGGTATTCCTCCGCTATCGTGTCCATCGCATGCAGGCAAGCGGCTTTTCTTGACTTCTCAATATACTTCATAAACTGAGGGGCAAGCAGCCCAGTCAGTATTATCAAAATTGCAATTGCAATAATCAGTTCTATCAGGCTGAAACCCCTGTCTTTTTTTCTCATACCGTATTCCTTTTCCCCTGCTGACTGAAATGCCGTCCCCGAACCAGAGTATCCCCACTCCGGAATCTGTCAATCTATCCAACTACCTATATTTTACCATCCTCCCAGGTTAATTACAATTCACAATTCCTGAGATTGATAAGAATTCCGCCGGTTCTTCCTCCTATTGCGGCTTCCACAATAT